>NZ_JBJZOG010000036.1:0-64752 GCF_047200535.1 Micromonospora mangrovicola
TCTTTTCCCCCCCCCCCCCCCCCCTTTTCCCTCCCCCCCCCCCCCCCCCCCCCCCCGGTTCCGCCGGCAGGCCGCGACACGCCTACGATCGGGGGATGCCGCGGTACGCCCGATCGGAGCGCGAGGCGCTCGCCGACCTGCTGCTGGAACTGGGACCGGACGCGCCGACGGTCAACGAGGGGTGGACCACCCGCGACCTGGCGGCGCACCTGCTGGTCCGGGAACGCCGGCCGGACGCCGCGGGCGGCATCCTGCTGCCGCCGCTGCGCCGCTACGGCGAGGCGGTCCGGCGCCGGGTGGCCGCCACGCCGTACGCGGAGCTGGTGGCCCGGGTCCGTCGCCCGCCGGCGTGGAGCCCGCTGAGCAATCCGCTCACCGACGAGCTGGTGAACACCGTGGAGTTCTTCATCCATCACGAGGACGTGCGCCGGGCCCGGCCGGGGTGGCTGCCGCGCGACCTGCCGGACGGCCTGCAGGCGGTGCTGTGGCGGCGGGCCGCGCTGCTGGCCCGGATGGCGTTGCGGCGCTTCCCGGCGGCGCTGCTGGTGCAGGCGCCCGGCTTCGGCGAACTCACCGTCGGGCGCACCGGCGAGCGGCTGCGGCTGGTGGGCGCGCCCGGCGAGCTGGCCCTCTTCCTCTCCGGCCGGCAGCGGGTGTCCCGGGTGCAGGTGGACGGGCCGGCCGCGCCGGCCGAGCGGTTGCGGGCGGCCGACCTGGGCTTCTGACCGGGTGTGCGGGACCGGTCATCGGAAAATGTGAAACGGGACATCACCCAACGACAGGGGACGATTTCCGGTGCCGTACGCTCCTGCCCGCCGCCACACCCCGGGCGGCGGGACAAGGGAGCACGGATGCGGAGCTTCGCCGTCTCGGCACTGCGCGAACCCCCCTACCCGGCACGTCGGCACGCCGCCGTGGACCTGGTCGCCGCCGAGAGCGGGGAATGGGTACGCGAGCTGGGCCTGCTGGACACCCGGGCCGGACTGCGCCGGCTGGGCGGCGCCAACCCGGCCGAACTCGCCGGCCGGGCCTGCCCGGACGCGCCGGTGGAGCGGCTGCGCCTGCTCACCGACCTGATTTCCTGGCTGTTCGTGATGGACGACGCCTGCGACGAGGACGGGTTGGGGGCCAGCCCGACCCGGCTCGCACCCACGGTGGCGCTGCTGCTGGACGTCCTCGACCGGCACGGCGACCCGGACGCGCCGGCGCCGGTCGACGCCGGGCCGCTCGGTGTCGCGCTCGACGACCTGTGTCGCCGGGTTCGCGCCCGACAGCGGCCGACCCTGCTGCTGCGCCTGGTCAGCCAGCTGCGCGAGTACCTGCTGGCGCTGCTCTGGGAGGCGGCCAACCGGGAGCACGGCCGAGTGCCCGGGGTGGCCGAGTATGTGCAGATGCGCCGGCACACCGGCGGCGTCCGGCCCAGCTTCACCCTGACCGACCTGACCCATGACGGCCTGCCGGGTCCGGGCCGGCGGGCCGACCCGACGCTGGCCGCACTGGACGCCCTCGCCGCCGACCTCGTCTGCTGGTGCAACGACATCTTCTCCTACGGCAAGGAGCGGGACCGCTCGTCGGACGTGCACAACCTGGTGGCCACGATCGTGGGCGAGGACGGCCGGGACGAGGGGGCCGCGCTGCGCGCGGCGGCCGCCCGGTTCAACGACGGCCTCGCCGCCTACGCGGAGCGGGAGGCGGTGTTCGCCGGGACGGGCGACGAGTGGGTCCGGGCCTTTCTGACCACCCGGCGCAACTGGATTCGGGCCACGTACGACTGGTCGCTGGCCGCTTCCCGGTACGCGTGAGTCGCGTTCCACGTCCCGGGAAGCCGGTTCGTCGCAGGTGACGAGGGCTAGCCGCTGCCCCGGTGCAGGCAATACCCTTCGGTAACCGCAAAATGGCGTGACCCCCGTCACGTCCCTCCACCGTTGAAGGCGGCTACAACGATGGCTCTCGATGTACCGTACCGTTCCATCCCCGACATGTTCCTCAAGCGCGTGGCGGACACCCCCGACCGGCCCGCGTTCGCTCACCCCGCCCCCGACGACTCGGGACCGGTCTGGCTGAGCTGGGCACAGGTCGGGCAGCGCGCCAAAGCGGTCGCGGCCGGGCTGCACGGGCTCGGCGTCGGCCTGGAGGACCCGGTGGCGATCCTGGCGAACACCCGGCTGGACTGGGTGCTCGCCGACTTCGGCATCATGTGCGCCGGCGGGGCCACCACCACCGTCTACCCGACCACCGAGCCGGAGGACGCGACGTACATCATCGCCGACTCCGGGTCGAAGGTGCTCTTCGCGGAGAACCCGGCCCAGGCGGCGAAGATCGCCGGCGCCACGTTGCCGGCGCTCACCCACGTGGTGCTCTTCGACGGGGAGCCCGACCCGGCCGCCGCCGTCCCGCAGCTCACCCTGGCCGAGTTGACCGAGCGCGGGACGCAGGCGTTGGCGAACGAGCCCGACCTGATCGACATGCTGGTCGCCGGCATCGGCCCGGACCACCTGGCCACCCTGATCTACACCTCGGGCACCACCGGCCGCCCCAAGGGCGTCGAGCTGCTGCACGGCGGCTGGTGCTGGGAGGGCGTGGCGCAGGCCGAACTGGGTCTGCTGCACCCCGACGACCTCCAGTACCTCTGGCTGCCGCTGTCCCACTCGTTCGGCAAGACGCTGCTCTGCGGGGCCACCCACGTCGGCCTGCCCACGTACGTCGACGGCCGGGTGGACAGGCTGGTCGACCTGCTCGGGGTGGTCCGGCCGACGCTGATGTGCGGCGCGCCCCGGGTCTTCGAGAAGGTCTACAACAGGGCGGTCACCACGGCCCAGGACGCCGGCGGCGCGAAGGCCAAGATCTTCGCCTGGGGCGTCGCGGTGGGCAAGGAGAAGGTCGCGCTGGAGCAGGCGGGCAGGCCGGTGCCGACCGGGCTGCGGCTGAAGTACGCGCTGGCCGAGAAGCTGGTCTTCAGCAAGCTCCAGTCCCGGCTCGGCGGCCGGATCCGGGTGCTGGTCTCCGGGGCGGCGCCGCTGAGCAAGGAGATCGCCACGTTCTTCGCCGCCGCGAACCTGCCCATCTCCGAGGGGTACGGCCTCACCGAGACCAGCGCGGGCAACTTCGTCAACCCGCCGGACGGGCTGCGCATCGGTACGGTGGGCCGGGCGATGGGCGACCTGGAGTGCCGGATCGACAGCGACGGCGAGATCCTGGTACGCGGGCGCCCGGTGATGCGGGGCTACCACAACCTGCCCGCGGAGACCGCCGCCGCTTTCACCGAGGACGGCTTCTTCCGCACCGGGGACATCGGCAGCCTCGACGACGACGGTTACCTGCGTATCACCGACCGGAAGAAGGACCTGGTCAAGACCTCGGGCGGCAAGTACATCGCGCCGTCGCACATCGAGGGCATGTTCAAGGCCATCTGCCCGTACACCTCCCAGGCGGTGGTGATCGGGCAGGCGCGCAACTACTGCACCATGCTGGTCACCCTCGACCCGGACGCGATCAAGGGCTGGGCCGCCGGCGGGCCCCTCGATGGCCGCGACTACACCGACATCGTCACGTCGCCGCAGGCACAGGAGATGGTGGACGGCTACGTGGCGGAGCTCAACGCCAAGCTCAATCGCTGGGAGACCATCAAGAAGGTGAGTGTCCTCTCTCGCGATCTCACCATCGAGGACGGCGAGATCACCCCGTCGCTCAAGATCAAGCGCCGGAGCGTGGAGAGCAACTTCGCCACCGAGATCGAGCAGATGTACACCGGCACCCTCGCCGAGCTGTAGCGGTCCCGCGCCGTCCGGCGGCCGTGCCCCACCGTCCCGGGGCACGGCCGCCGGTGCGTTTCCGGGCCGCCGGCCGATCCCGGTTCACAGGTGGCGTCGACGCCACCGGCTCAGATCCACCTCGGCGGCGCGCTGCTCCTCCAGCGCGAGCCGCCGCGCCCGCCGCCGCAGGCCCTTCTCGCTCATTGTCTCGGCCGCCACGGCGACGAGGGTGATGACCGCCAGCAGGCCGAGGGCGACCAGTTCCGGCAGCAGGGCGGCCGGCGGGGCCGCGACGACCAGCACCAGCACGGCCACCACCAGCGGCCGGCGCACCACGTGCAGCGCGAGGAACGCGCAGCCGGCGATGCTGAGCAGATAGAGCGCCACCCCGCCGTAGAAGACGCTGACCCAGAAGCCGCCCAGCGGCACGCCCCACGGCGGACTGCCCGCCTGGGCCGCCTCGGCGAGCAGGTCCTTGAGGGTCAGGGCGAAGAAGATGATCCCGGCGATCATCGGCAGGTGCAGGAAGGTGTACACGTCCCGGGTCAGGCGCAGCCGGGTGGCCGGGTCGCGGGCGTGGTGCAGCGTCTGCTCGATGGCGGCCGCCAGGGTGTCGAAGTACGCCCACCAGAGCGTCGCGATGACCATGATGGCGAGCACGGCCCCGACCACCACCGGCAGGGTCAGCGGCAGCTGGGTGAAGAACCGCGCGCCCAGGCCGAGCGCGATGATCGACTCCCCGAGCGCGATCAGGACCATCAGCGCGTGCCGCTCCGCCCAGTGCCCGGCCGAGAGCACCACCCACCAGGACCGCCCCAGCGTCACCCCGCCCACGTACTCGACCAGCAGCGCCACGGTCCAGAGGGCCAACTGGACCACCACGGCCAACGTCTGGTCACTTAGCCGCTGCGGCACCGTGCCCGCCGCCACCAGCAACGCCGTGCTCGTCACCGGCAGCGCGGCCCGCGGCAGCAGGGAGCGACGCCGGACCGGGTCGCCCCAATCCACCCAGGCGAAGACCGTGAGCTGGACCGCCCGGATCACGAAGTAGCAGCCGGCGAAGACCAGCGGGCCGTACAGGCCACCCGGAGTGTCGACGAACGACCCCGGGATGCTCAGCACCAGCAGGAAGGTCGCGGTGACGGTGACGAAGCCGATCACCGGCAGCAGACCCTGGTCGCCGCGGACGGCGTTGCCGGCCCGGGCGAAGCCGGTCCAGCACCACCAGAGCAGGGCCAGCACCAGCAGGCCGCGGTACAGCTTCAGCGGGGTCGGGTCGGTGGCGGTCAGGCTGGTGACGTTGATGAACGCGAAGACGAACACCAGGTCGAAGAAGAGCTCCAGCCGGGTGGTCCGGGAGCCGGGCGCGGCGCGCTGGACGAGATTCGGCCACCGCCCCCCGACACCGTTCCCCATCCGCGCAGTCTGTCAGCCGGCGGCCCGGCGGAAGCCGGATCCGGGCAGCTCAGGTCCCGGACCGCGAGCGTGGGCCGGCCTCGGAGGGAGCCCGGCGGCCGGGTGGACCGCCGGCGCCGTGCTCGTCGAGGAAGTCGTCGCGCAGCGACCGGCGGGCCGCGCCGAAGAGCACCACCTCGGCGACCACCATCCCGACGACGACGAGCGCGAGCAGCGCCAGGGCGGCCAGCGCCGGCAGGCGGTCGGCCACCGGCACGAGCACCACCAGCAGCACGGCGGCCACCAGCCGGGGCCAGTTGACCGAGCCCATGTTGCGCAGCCGGAACCCCAGGTGGCCGAGCAGGTAGAGGATCACCCCGCCGTAGAGGGCGAGCAGTCCCAGCCCGTGCAGCGGATCGGCGAGCCGGTGGTGGGTGCCGTCCCCGACGTAGGCGAGCACCTTCTTGAACCCGAGCGCGAGCAGGATGATCCCGGTGACCATCGGCAGGTGCAGGTAGGTGTAGGAGTCTCGGCCGAGCGCGGCCCGTTCGGCGCCCTGCGCGCGGGTCAGCACCCGCTCGGCGGCGATCGACACCACGTCGAAGTACGCCCACCACAGTGCGGCGGCCACCGCCACGCCGAGGAAGGACGCCACGATGATCGGCCACGAGATCGGCAGCGCGGTGATCCCGACGCCGATCCCGACCAGGGACTCGCCCAGCGCCACGATGATGATCAGACCGTGTCGCTCGGTCCAGTGCGCGGCCGAGTAGATCTGCCAGCCCGCCGCCCCGATGGCCATGATGCCGGCGTAGTCGACGGCGAGGGCGAGCACCCAGAGCAGGGTCCGCAGCGCGACGATCCGGCCCGGGTCGTCGGTGAGCTGCTGGGGCAGCAGCGCCGCGGTGAACAGCAGGAGCGCCCCGCCCAGCATCGGCAGGGCGGCCCGCAGCAGCTGCCGGCGCAGGCCGTCGTCACCCCGGGCGGCGTGCCAGTAGATGACCAGGTGCAACACCCGGACGACCAGGTAGCAGGAGGCGAAGACGACCGGACCGGGCAACCCGCCGGGCAGGTCGACGAAGGCTTCCGGGATGGTCGCGGCGACCACGAACATGGTGCCCATCACCGCGAACAGGACCACCCGGACCACGCCCTCGTCGGCCCGGACCGTGTTCCCGAGCCAGGCGTAGCAGCACCAGCACCACCAGAGCAGGGCCAGCACCAGCAGGCCCCGGCCCAGCCCGGGCCCGGTCAGGTCGGCCGCCATCAGCGCGGTCACCTGGGTGAGCGCGTAGACGAAGACCAGGTCGAAGAAGAGTTCGAGGGGAGTGACCGAGGCGCCCTCGGTCATCACCCGCATCCGCGCCGCGCGCCGCGTCCCGTCAGTCACGGCGGACAGTGTGGCAGCCCGGCGCACCGCCCGGTGTCCCCGCGCGGCGTGCGCCGTCGTCCCACCCCGCCGCGGTCAGGCGATGACCGAGGGCTCCCGCCACTGCGGACGGCCGGTCCGGTCCAGGTCGTAGCGGACTGCGGCGAGCCGCCCGACGGCCTCGACCAGGTCCGTGGCGGGCAGCGTGAAGGGCAGCCGGAGGAACCGCTCGAGGGTGCCGTCCAGGCCGAACCGGGGCCCGGGTGCCAGGCGTACGCCGACCTCCTCGGCGGCGCGG
The DNA here is from genome assembly GCF_047200535.1 of Micromonospora mangrovicola. Lineage (NCBI taxonomy): Bacteria > Bacillati > Actinomycetota > Actinomycetes > Micromonosporales > Micromonosporaceae > Micromonospora > Micromonospora mangrovicola. The sequence continues at coordinate 6,815 of NZ_JBJZOG010000036.1, forward strand.
GCCAGCGCACTGGAGATCGGGCCGTCCAGCTCCGCCCAGAGCGTGACGCCGCCGCGCGGCGCGGTGACCCGCCAGTCGGGCAGCCGCTCGGCGAGCGCGGCGACGAGGGCGTCCCGCTGGGCGGCGAGCTGGGTCCGCCGGGCGGCCACGATGGCCGGCGCGTCGGCGAGCAGGTGCACCGCGACGAGCTGGTCGAGCACCGGGCTGGACATGTCGACGCCAACCCGGGCGGCGGCGAGCCGCTGCACCTGCGGCGCGGACGCCCGCACCCAGCCGATCCGCAGCCCACCCCAGTACGGCTTGCTCATCCCGCCGATGCTGATCACCCGGGAGTGCCGGTCGAACGTCGCGACCGGCGGCGGCAGCTCGGTGCCGTCCAGCGGCAGGTCCACGAAGGACTCGTCGATGACCAGGTCGGTACCGGCCGCGTGGGCGGCGCCGACGAGCCGCTCGCGCAGCTCGGTCGCCATCAGGTGCCCGGTGGGGTTCTGGAACTCCGGGATCAGGTACGCCACCTTGGGCCGGCCCTGCCGGATACTGCCCAGCAGCAGGTCGGCGTCCCAGCCGACGCCGTCGGTGGCGAGTCCGTGGGTGGTGATCCGGGCCCGCCGGGCCGACAGTGCGGCGAGCGCGTTGGGGTAGGTCGGCGACTCCACCAGCACCCCGCCGCCGGGCGACAGGGCCAGCCGCAGCACCAGGTCCAGTGCGTGCTGGGTGCCGCTGGTGACCATGATCTGTTCGGGACTGGTCGGCAGCCCGCGCGCGGTGTACGAGCAGGCCACCGCCTCGCGCAGCTCGATGATGCCGGTCGGGTGGTAGCCGGCCCCGCCCAGGTAGCGCGGCAGGTCCTCGGCGGCGGTCCGGGCCGCCGACAAAAGCTGCGGGGGCGCGGCGAGCGCGGCCACCCCGAGATCGATCATGTCCCGGTCGTCCAGCGGGGTCCAGAGCCCGGTGCTGGCCATCCGGTGGGTGCCCGGCAGCATGGTCCAGCTCCCGGCACCCCGCCGGCTGGCCAGGTGGCCGCTCTCACGCAGTTCCCGGTAGGCGGCGGTGACCGTGGTCCGGCTGATCCGCAGCGCCTCGGCCAGCTCCCGCTCGGCCGGCAGTCGCACCCCGAGGGGGAGCCGGCCGTCGGCGAGCAGGCCCCGCACGGCGGCGGCTAGCGCGGCGTAGTCGGGGCTGCGCCGACGGCCCGGGAGAGCGTGCCACTGACCGAGGAGCCGAGCCAATTGGACGCCGCGCACCTGACTCGTCATGGCCACGCCTCCCGAATTGGCTCTGTCGACGCTCATATTGGCCCCTAGGGTGGCATGTATGGCAGCGATTGGCAATCTCCGGTACCGGCCCGCCCGGCGGCTGACCCAGCTCTACGCGGGACTCACCCTCTACGGCGTCAGCATGGCGCTGATGGTGCGGTCCGGGCTCGGCCTCGACCCGTGGGACGTCTTCCACCAGGGCGTGGCCCGGCAGACCGGGCTCTCCATCGGCACGGTCACCATCGCCGTCGGCGCGCTGGTCCTGCTGCTCTGGATCCCGCTGCGACAGCGGCCCGGCCTCGGCACGGTCAGCAACGTCGTGGTGATCGGCCTGGTGGTGGACGCCACCCTGGCCCTGCTGCCGACCGGGAGCGGGCTGCCGGTCCGGATCGGGCTGCTGCTCGTCGGGATCGTCGCCAACGGCGCCGCCACCGGCCTCTACCTGGGCGCGGCGCTCGGCCCCGGCCCGCGCGACGGGCTGATGACCGGGTACGTCGCCCGCCGCCCCGGCCGCTCGATCCGGCTGGTCCGGACCGCCATCGAGGTCACCGTGCTGGCCCTCGGCTGGCTGCTCGGCGGCACGGTCGGCCTCGGCACCGTCGCGTACGCGCTGGCCATCGGGCCCCTCGCGCAACTGTTCATCCCGCTCTTCGCGGTGCCCCCGCGGCCGGCCACGCCCGAGCCGGTGGTCGGCTGCGCCGCGCCCGCGGCCGGTGAGCTGGCCTGACCGGGGCGGCTCCCCGGGCCGCCGGCGAAACCCGGTCCGGGCACGCAGGGTGACCGACGGGACAGCCGACCGCCACGGGGTGGGACGGCGGCCAGCCCGCTGAGCTGCGGCGACGTCCGAGGCCGAAACCGGGTGTTTTCTCCGCCGTCGACGCCGGGCATCATTCCTGCATGGGGGAGAACGGATGGCGCTGGACCGACGCCTGGATCTTCGTCTCGCTGGTGATCGCCAGCGGTGCCGGCCGGCACCGCCGATCGGCCTCCACACGCCGGCCCGAGGGCGTACGCCTGACTGACGTCCTCTCCACCGCCGACCACCTCAACCGGTCAATTCCCGAGCGGCACGAGCTGGAGACGGCGGTCCGTCGGCTGGTCGGCGCCGGTCTGGTCAGTGTCGCCGACGGCTGGTTCCGGATCACCCCGGACGGCGAGCGGCTCTGGCGTACCCGGCCCAGCGCCGGGGTGGGGACCATGGTGGACACCGTGCAGGGGGTGCTCAGCCGGCGGCACATCCCGGGTGAGTCCGACTGGAGCCTCGACGAGGACGACCACGCCGCCGCGGTGCAGGAGTATGTCGTCCGCTCGATCCCGATGCCACGCCGCTCCCCCGAGGGCCGCGCCAGCGGCTCCTGACGCCGGTCAGCGGACCGGGTGGCCGGCGCTGCGCAGGGCGTCCTTGACCTCGCCGACGGTCAGCTCGCCGAAGTGGAAGACGCTGGCCGCGAGCACCGCATCGGCGCCCGCGCCGATGGCCGGCGGGAAGTGCGCCACCTCGCCGGCCCCGCCGCTGGCGATCACCGGCACGTCGACGACCTGCCGGACGGCCTGGATCAGCGACAGGTCGAAGCCGCTCTTGGTGCCGTCGGCGTCCATCGAGTTGAGCAGGATCTCCCCCGCGCCCAGCTCGGCGCCGCGCGCCGCCCACTGCACCGCGTCCAGGCCGGTGCCCCGGCGCCCGCCGTGGGTGGTCACCTCGAAGCCGCTGGACGTGGTGCCGGCCGGGGCCCGCCGCACGTCGAGGGAGAGCACCAGCACCTGCCGGCCGAACCGGTCGGCGATCTCGGCGATCAGCCCGGGACGGGCGATGGCGGCCGTGTTCACGCCGACCTTGTCCGCGCCGGCCCGCAGCAACGTGTCGACGTCGGCCACCTGCCGGATGCCGCCACCGACGGTGAGCGGGATGAAGACCGACTCGGCGGTGCGGCGGACCACGTCGAGCATGGTCCCCCGGTCGCTCGAGGAGGCGGTGACGTCGAGGAAGGTCAGCTCGTCGGCGCCGGCACGGTCGTAGGCCGCGGCCAGCTCCACCGGGTCACCGGCGTCGCGCAGGTCGAGGAAGTTGACCCCCTTGACCACCCGTCCGGCGTCCACGTCCAGACAGGGGATCACCCGTACCGCCACCGTCATGTCGCGAGCCTATCCAACGCGTACGGCCCGGCGGCCGGCCCGAGGGGGCCGGCCGCCGGGAACGAGGCCGGGGTCACACCCGGACGAGCATCTTGCCCAGGTTCTCGCCGCGCAGCATGCCGAGGAACGCCTCCGGGGCGTTCTCGATGCCGTCGACCACCGTCTCGTCGTACGAGATCTTGCCGTCGCGCAGCCAGCCGGCCATCTCCTGGACGAACTGCTCGCGCAGGTGGCCGTGGTCACCCACCAGGAAGCCGCGCAGGGTGAGCCGCTTGCCGATCACCAGCGCCAGGTTGCGCGGTGCGGCGGGCGGCTCGGTGGCGTTGTACTGCGCGATCATGCCGCAGATGGCGGCCCGGCCGTGCAGGTTCATCGCGCCGATGGCGGCTTCCAGGTGCTCGCCGCCGACGTTGTCGAAGTACACGTCGACGCCGTCCGGCGCGGCGGCCCGGAGCTGCTCGGAGACCGGGCCGTCGTGGTAGTTGAAGGCGGCGTCGAAGCCGAGCGCCTTCAGCCGCTCGACCTTGGCCGGGGAGCCGGCGCTGCCGATCACCCGGCCCGCGCCGCGCAGCTTGGCGATCTGGCCGACCATGCTGCCCACCGCGCCGGCCGCGCCGGAGACGAAGACCGTCTCGCCGGGCTTCATGGCCGCCACCTCGAGCAGGCCGGCGTACGCGGTGAGCCCGGTCATACCCAGCACGCTCAGGTACGCGCTCACCGGCGCCAGGTTCGGGTCGACCCTGCGGGCCGCCTTGGCGTCGACCAGCGCGTACTCGCGCCAGCCGAGACCGTGCAGGACGGTGTCGCCGGGCTTGACGCCGTCGGCCTCGCCGGCCACCACCTCGCCGATCGCGCCGCCGTCGAGCGGGGCGTCGAGCTGGAACGGCGGCACGTACGACTTCACGTCGTTCATCCGGCCGCGCATGTAGGGGTCGACCGAGATGAACCGGTTGCGGACCACGATCTGGCCGGGACCCGGGGTCGGCACCTCGGAGGTGACGAGGCGGAAGTTGTCCGCGGTCGGCCAGCCCTGCGGGCGCGACGCCAGGTGGATCTCACGGTTGGTGGTCACAGCGACTCCCGGACGGTGCGGGCGACCTCGATGTTTCCCCGGGTCGCGTTCGAGTAGGGGCAGACCTGGTGAGCCTGCTCCACGAGCTGCTCGGCGGCGGTCCGCTCGACGGCGGGCAGGTCCACGACCAGCGTGACGGCCAGCCCGAAGCCGCCGCTGCCGTTCGGGCCGATACCCACCTCGGCCTCCACGACCGAGCCGGAGACGTCCACCTTCGCCCGGCGGGCGACCAGCCGCAGCGCGGAGTGGAAGCAGGCCGCGTAGCCGGCGGCGAAGAGCTGTTCCGGGTTGGCCGCGCCGCCGGCGCCGCCCATCTCCTTCGGGATGGCCAGGTCAAGGTCCAGGGTGCCGTCCGAGGTACGGACGTGGCCGTCCCGGCCGTCCCCGGTCGCCCGGGCCGACGCGGTGTAGAGCGCCTGCATGGTGGTCACTGCTCCTTCTGTCGGTGGATCGTCTCGGTGACCCGGGTGAGGGTGTCGCGGAGGGCGACCAGCTCGGCCTCGGTGAGGCCGGTCGCGCGGGCCACCCGCAGCGGCACCTCGTCCATCCGCTCCCGCAGGGCCCGCCCCTGCGTGGTGAGGCCCACCTCGACCCGGCGCTCGTCCCGCGCGGCGCGGTTGCGCACCACGAAGCCCGCCGCCTCCAACCGCTTGAGCAGCGGGGAGAGCGTGCCGGAATCCAGCCGGAGCTGGGCGCCGAGTTCGGAGACCGTGGGGGCGTCGTCGCCGCGCTCCCAGAGCACCAGCAGCACCAGGTACTGCGGGTAGGTCAGCCCGAACTCGTCGAGGATGGGCCGGTAGACGTCGGTGAGGGCGCGCGACGCCGCGTAGAGGGCGAAGCACACCTGCCGGCGCAGCACCAGGTCATCGGTCACGCCCCGAACCGTAGCGCACAATTAAGTTGTGCACAATTCATTCGGCCGCGACGTGACCACGGCCACCACCCCCGCGGTGATTCCGACCCCGACCGCCGCTGGCGGCGCGGCGCGGTCCCCGGGTCGGTCAGCCTTCGGGAAGCCAGGCCTCCAGCTCGACCTCGACCAGGTGGTCCGGGTCGATCAGGCCGGCCACCACCACCATGGTCGCCACCGGGCGGACCGCCCCGAACACCGCGTTGTGCGCCCGACCCACCTCGTCGGCGTACATCCGATCGGTCACGTACATCCGGGTCCGGATCACGTCCGCCGGCCCCGCCCCCACCTCGGCCAGCGCGTCCAGGCCGATCCGCAGCGCCTGGGCGGTCTGCGCCGCCGCGTCCCCGACGTGCGCCACCGCGCCGTCGACCGTGGCGGTGCAGCCCGCGGTGATCGCCAGGTTCCCCACCCGGACCACCCGGGAGTAGCCGTACCCGGCCTCCCAGGGGCCACCTGAGCCGAGGCGGACGACGCTCGGCCCTTCACTCTCGACGGTCGTCACGCCGCGGCCCGCAGGGCGGCGAGCGCCTCGGCGACCGTGAAGGCCCCCGCGTACAGCGCCTTGCCGGCGATCACACCCTCCACGCCAACCTGCTCCAGGGTGGCCAGGGCGCGCAGGTCGTCCAGGGTCGAGACGCCCCCCGAGGCGATCACCGGGGCGTCGGTGACGGCGCAGACCGCACGCAGCAGATCCAGGTTCGGGCCGCGCATGGTGCCGTCCTTGGTGATGTCCGTGACGACGTAGCGGGAGGCGCCGGCCTTGTCCAGGCGCGCCAGCACCTCGTACAGGTCGCCGCCGTCACGGGTCCAGCCACGCGCGGCGAGGGTACGCCCGCGCACGTCCAGCCCGATCGCCACCCGGTCGCCGTACTCGCCACAGATCCGGTCGCACCACTCCGGGTCCTCCAGAGCGGCGGTGCCGATGTTCACCCGGGCCGCGCCGGTGCCCAGGGCGGCCCGCAGCGACGCGTCGTCGCGGATCCCGCCGGAGAGCTCCACCTTGACGTCCAACCTGCCCACCACGTCGGCGAGCAGGGCGGCGTTGGAGCCCCGACCGAACGCGGCGTCCAGATCGACCAGGTGGATCCACTCCGCGCCGTCGGACTGCCAGGCCAGGGCCGCCTCCAGCGGTTCGCCGTACGCGGTCTCGCTGCCGGCGGCGCCCTGCACGAGCCGGACGGCCTGGCCGTCGGCGACGTCCACGGCGGGCAACAGGGTGAGGCTCAAGACTCTCCTCCTCGGTTCAGGTACGACGGTCCAGGGCGATCACCACGATCGCCGGCAGGACCAGCAGCAACAGCACGACCAGCGCAAGCCGCAGCGCCAGGTCGTCGACGAAACTCCAGATGCCGGCCAGCGCCGCCCCGGTGAGCAGCACGATCGCCGCCCGCTCGCCCCGGGTGTGCCGGTTCAGCCGGCCGGTCCGCCCCCGGCGCAGCGTCGGGGTCAGTCGGCGGACCAGAGCACGGCGCCGCTGCCGGCGGGCCGCCTTGCGGGCGCGGGCGGCGCGCTCGGCCGCCGCCTGGGCCTGCCGGGCCTCCCGACGTCGGGCCCGCTCCTTGCTCACCGGACCACCACGGCCGGCGGCTCACTCCTCGCGCTCACAGGGCCAGCCTGGGTGAGCGACTGCGGGGCTCGCAAACCCGGCTCACTCCTCGCGCTCACAGGGCGGCGAGCCAGTTGCGCAGCAGGACGGCGCCGGTGTCGGCCGACTTCTCCGGATGGAACTGGGCCGCCGAGAGCGGACCCCGCTCCACCGCGGCGACAAATTCGGTGCCGTGCTCCGCCGTCGTCACCGCCGCGCCCCCGGCGGTCAGGCCGGCGAAGTCGGTCACCCCGTACGAGTGGACGAAGTAGAACCGGGCGTCGTACGGCAGCCCGGCGAAGAGCACCGAGCCCGCCGGGGCGTGCACGGTGTTCCAGCCCATGTGCGGTAGCCGCTCGGCGGGCAGCCTCGTCACGCCGCCGGGCAGCAGCCCGAGCCCCTTGGTCACCACCCCGTGCTCCTCGCCGTGTTCGAAGAGCACCTGCATGCCGACGCAGATGCCGAGCACCGGGCGACCGGCGGCGACCCGCTCGGCGATGACCGGGCCCGCGCCGAGCGCCTCGATCCCGGCCATGCAGGCGGCGAAGGCACCGACGCCCGGCACCACCAGGCCCTCGGCCCCGGCGGCGGCGGTCAGGTCGTCGGTGACGGTGACGGCCGCGCCGACCCGCTCCAGGGCGCGCTCGGCCGACCGCAGGTTGCCCGAGCCGTAGTCGAGCACCACGACACGCTTACCCATCAGCCCTCCACCGGTAGCAGCCAGAGCAGTCCGCCGGCGGTGGCCAGCGCGGCCAGCAGCCCGGTGACCACCACCGCCGGGCGCGACGCGCCCTGCTTGTACAGCGACCACGCGCCACCGACCAGCAGCCCGGCCAGGATCAGCAGCAGCATCGGCAGGATCTGGCCCATCAGAGCGCGCCCTTCGTGCTGGGCACCACGCCCGCGTTGCGCGGGTCGATCCCGCTGGCCTCGCGCAGCGCCCGGGAGACCGCCTTGAACTGGGCCTCGACCACGTGGTGGGCGTCTGGGTGGCCGCCGGGACGGGCCGCGCGCAGCACGTCCACGTGCAGGGTGATCCGGGCCGCCTGGCCGAAGGACTCCCAGATGTGCCGGGTCATGCTGGTCGGATAGACCGGGCCGATGTACGGCGCGAGCGCCGGCTCGTCGTGCACCACGTACGGCCGGCCGGAGAGGTCGACGGCGGCCCGGACCAGCACCTCGTCCATCGGGACGGTGGCCGAGCCGTACCGCCGGATGCCGGCCTTGTCCCCCAGCGCCCGGTCGAACGCGGCGCCCAGGGCGAGCGCGGTGTCCTCCATCGTGTGGTGGGCGTCGATCTCCAGGTCGCCCATGGTGTGCACGGTCAGGTCGAAGCCGCCGTGCCGGGCGATCTGGTTCAGCATGTGGTCGTAGAAGCCGACGCCGGTCTCGATGTCGGCCTTGCCGGTGCCGTCGAGGTCGATCTCGACGAGGACCTTGGTCTCCTTGGTGACCCGCTCGATCCGGGCAGTACGGCTCATGATGGCAGCTTCTCCATGGCGGACAGGAAGGCGTCGGTCTCGGCGGGGGTACCGGCGGTGACCCGCAGCCAGCCGGGCAGGCCGACGTCGCGGACCAGCACGCCGGCGTCGAGCAGGGTGCGCCAGGCGCCGGCCTGGTCGCCGCCGACCTCGAAGAGCACGAAGTTGGCGTCGCTGTCGGCGACCCGGTGGCCCCGGGCGCGCAGCTCGGCCACGATCCGGTCCCGCTGCTCCATGATCGCGACGACGGCGCCGAGCAGGGCGTCGCGGTGCGCGAGGGCCGCGCGGGCGGCAGCCTGGGTGAGCGCGGAGAGGTGGTACGGCAGCCGGACGAGCTGCACCGCCTGCACCACCGCCGGGTCGGCGGCCAGGTAGCCGAGCCGTCCGCCGGCGAAGCCGAACGCTTTGCTCATCGTCCGGGTGACCACCAGCCGGGGGTGGCCGGGCAGCACGGCGAGCGCGCTGACCGTGCCGGGCCGGGCGAACTCGGCGTACGCCTCGTCCACGACGACCATGCCGGGCGCCTCGTCCAGCACGGCGGCGACCACAGCCGGGTCGAGCGCGGTGCCGGTCGGGTTGTTCGGCGAGCAGAGGAAGACCACGTCGGGCCGGTGCGTGCGGACCTGGGCGACCGCCTCGTCGGCGGTGAGGCCGAAGTCTGCGCCCCGGGCGGCCGGGATCCAACCGGTGCCGGTGCCGAGCGCCAGCAGCGGGTGCATCGAGTAGGCCGGGGTGAAGCCGAGCGCGGTACGCCCCGGGCCGCCGAACGCCTGGAGCAGCTGCTGCTGGATCTCGTTGGAGCCGTTCGCCGCCCAGACCTGGTCGACGGTGAGCCCGTGGCCCAGGTACGCCGCCAGGTCGGCACGGAGCGCCACCGCGTCCCGGTCCGGGTAACGGTTGAGGTCGCGCAGCTCGGCCGCCAGGGCCTTGCCGAGGGCGTCCACCACCGCGTCGGGCACCGGGTAGGAGTTCTCGTTGGTGTTCAGCCGGACCGGCACGTCGAGCTGCGGCGCCCCGTACGGCTTCAGGCCCCGCAGGTCGTCCCGGATCGGCAGGTCACCGAGGGTGGTCACGAGCTCTCCCCCGGGAAGCGCACGCTGACCGCCCGCCCGTGCGCCGGCAGGTCCTCGACCCCGGCCAGGGTCACCACGTGCGGGGCGACCTCGCGCAGCGCGTCCTGGCTGTACTCCACCAGGTGGATGCCGCGCAGGAAGGACTGCACCGACAGCCCGGAGGAGTGCCGGGCGCAGCCGCCGGTGGGCAGCACGTGGTTGGAGCCGGCGCAGTAGTCGCCGAGCGACACCGGCGACCAGGCCCCCACGAAGACCGCCCCGGCGTTGCGGACCCGCAGCGCCCACTCGCGGGCGCGCTCCGTCTGGATCTCCAGGTGCTCGGCCGCGTACGCGTCGACCACCTGCAGCCCCGCCGCGAGGTCGTCGACCAGGACGACGCCGCTCTGCTCGCCGCCGAGCGCGGTGGCGATCCGCTCGGTGTGCTTGGCCGCCGGCACCTGCCGGGCCAGCTCCACGTCGACCGCGTCGGCGAGCGCCACCGACGGGGTGACCAGCACGCTGGCCGCGAGGGGGTCGTGCTCGGCCTGGCTGATCAGGTCGGCGGCGACGTGCGCCGGGTCGGCGGTGTCGTCGGCGAGGATGGCGATCTCGGTGGGTCCGGCCTCGGCGTCGATGCCGACCACACCGCGCAGCAGCCGCTTGGCGGCGGTGACCCAGATGTTGCCCGGGCCGGTGATCATGTCGACCGGATCGCAGCGCTCGGCGCCGTCCGGGTCGACGGTCGACCCGTACGCCAGCATCGCGACCGCCTGGGCGCCGCCGACCGCGTAGACCTCGTCGACGCCGAGCAGCGCGCAGGCGGCGAGGACCCGCTGGTCGGGCAGGCCGCCGATGTCCTTCTGGGGCGGGCTGACCACCACCAGCGAGCGCACCCCGGCCACCTGGGCGGGGACCACGTTCATCACCACTGTCGACGGGTACATGGCCAGGCCGCCGGGGACGTACAGACCGACCCGGTCGACCGGCACCCAGCGCTCGGTCACCGTGCCGCCGGGCACCACCTGGGTGGTGTGGTCGATCCTGCGCTGGTCGGCGTGCACCTTGCGGGCCCGGGTGATCGACTCCAGCAACGCCGCCCGGACCTGCGGGTCGAGCGTCCCCTCGGCCGCCCTGATCGCCGCCAGCGGCACCCGCAGGCGCTCGGGGGAGATGCCGTCGAACCGTTCACTCGCCTCCCGGATCGCCGGGTACCCATGCTCCCGGACCGCCTCCACGAGGGGACGGATCCGCTCGACGGCCACGGAGACGTCGAGCTGGGCACGGGGCAGCAGGCGGCGCGGGTCGGGCACCCCGCCGCGCAGGTCGATCCGATTCAGCACCCTTGCGAGTCTAGGCGGCCGGTCCGCCGCCCGGCCCGCGCCGCCCGTACGCCGGGACGGTGAGCCGGGACACGCCGGGCGGGCGAGATCGGGATACGCTCGGACCCGTGACCGCACGGCTGCCGGTGTTCCCGCTGGGGACGGTCCTCTTTCCCGGGCTGGTCCTCCCGCTGCACATCTTCGAGGAGCGCTACCGGGCGCTGGTGCGCCACCTGGTCGGGCTGCCCGAGGGCGCGCCCCGCGAGTTCGGGGTGGTGGCGATCCGGGCCGGCTGGGAGGTGGCCCCGGCCGGGCCGCCGAGCCGGCCCACGCTCGGTGGCGGGGAGGTCACGCTGCACGAGGTGGGCTGCACCGCCGAGCTGCGGCAGGTCACCGAGCTGGCCGACGGCGGGTACGACATCGTCACGGTGGGGCGGCGCCGGTTCCGCGTCGCCGGGGTCGACTCCGGTGCCGCGCCGTACCTGACCGCCGAGGTGGAGTGGCTGCCCGAACCGGCCGGCACGGACGAGGTGGCCGACCTGCTCGCCGCCCGGGTGATCTCGGTGTTCCGGCAGTACCTGAGCCTCGTCCGGCCGGACCCGCAGGAGATCTCCGAGCAGTTGCCGGAGGACCCGACCGTGCTGTCGCACCTGGTCGCCGCCACCGCCGCGCTGACCGTCGCCGACCGGCAGCGGCTGCTCGCCATCGACGACACCGCCGCCCGGCTCCGCGCCGAGCTGCGGCTGCTCAGCCGGGAGGCTGCCCTGCTGCGCCAGGTCCGGGCCGTGCCGGTGCCGCTCAGCGAGCTGGCCGGTCCCCCGGCGCCGAACTGATCCCCGGGCCGGCCGGCGGCCAGCCACCGGACTCCGGACCGGGCGGCGGCCAGCCGGCGTCGAGTTCCGGCTCCGGGCGCAGCGACGGCCACCGCGACCAGCCGGCCAGCAGGGTGTACGTCACCGCCGCGCCGAACGCCGGCAGCAGCAGGTTGCCGTGCGGCACGGGCAGCAGGCCGTACCAGTCGATCCCGCCGGCGCGCAGGTCGGCCGGCTTGGTGAAGGCTGTCCCGGCCGGGGCGCCGGCCAGCAGCCGGTGGTACGTGTCCAGCCCGATCCGGCGGCCCACCTGCCAGGCCACCACCGCCGCGCCGATCCCGCCGAGGGCCCCGGCGACCAGCCCGAGCGGCCCGCGCCGGCGACGCAGCAGGAACCAGAGCGCGATCGCCACGAGCACTCCGAAGCCGAGTCCGAGCAGGCTGAACCAGCCGTCGGCGGCGATCGGCTGCTCCGGCTGCGGCGTGACGTAGATCGCACCCTCGGCGGTCTTCTGCACCGGGGTGTCCGGTGCCACCTTTGCCCAGAGCAGGCCCAGCGGCGCGCCCAGCACGCTCACCAGCAGCGCGACGGCCAGGGTGGTCCCGACCGCGCGGAGCCGGCCGGTGGGCCGTGCGGCGGCGGGTGCCGTGCCGACCAGGCCCGGGTACCCGGCGAGCGGGTCCGCGCCGGGCGCGGTGACCGGGGTGCCGGCGGGCACCGGCAGGCCGGCCGGCCAGTCGGGCAGCTCGGTCCCGGCCCCGTCCGCCCCGGCGGCGGGCCGGTCGGGCGGCGGCGTGGGGCGGGCGGAGGGCTCCGGACCGCCGGCCGGGCGGTCGGCGGCACCGGGTGCGCCGGGACGGTCGGCGGCCCGCTCGGGATCAGGGGTGTCCGGACTCACCCGGTGATCCTCTCAGGCGACGGGCCGGCGCGGGGCGGCGGTGGCGGTCAGCGGACGAACGGTTCCAGCATCACCGCGGCGGCCTTGAGCCACGCCTGCCGGGTCTCGGCCTGGAGCTGGTGGTACTCGATCGACGAGCCGGTCTCCAGGGCCGGGTCGTAGGGCACCACCGCGACCGCCCGTGTGCGGGTGGCGAAGTGCCGCTCCAGGTCGTCCTGGAGCGCACTGCGCCCCGGGGTCGGGCAGGAGATCAGGGTGACGGCGTTGTCGGCCAGCTCGCCCATCCCGACCTCGTGCAGCAGGTCGAGCATCCAGTCCGCGCTGAACGCGGCGTCCTCGCGCGGCACGGTGGTCACCACGAGCTGGTCGGCGGCCTGCATGACGGTCCGCCAGTTCGGGCTCTCCACGTTGTTGCCGGTGTCCACGCAGACCACCTCGTGGGTCCGCCGCAGCAGCTCCAGCACCCGCTTGACGGTGAACTGGTCGAGCCGCTGGGCGAACCGCGGGCTCTCCTCGCCGGCGAGCACGTCGTACGAGCCGTCGGAGGCGTGCCGCAGGTAGTCGTCGAGGCGCTCCAGCAGGGTGTTGCCCTCCAGGATCTCGATCTGCGCGAGGTCTTGGACCAGGTGCCGGACGGTGCGGGCGTGCCGGGCGCTGCCGGCGCGCAGGCCGAGGGTGCCGCGCAGCTCGTTGTCGTCCCAGGCGAGCACCCCGCGCCCGCGGACGCTGCCCACGGTGGCGGCGCCGAGCACGGTGGCGGTGGTCTTGTGCACCCCGCCCTTCGGGTTGGCGAAGGCGAGCACCCGGGGGCCGCCCAGCTCGCGCCGGAGCACCGCGACGGCCCGCTCCAGCTCGCTCTCCGGCTCGGAGGCGCGCCACTCGACCCGGGCCGGCTCCACCCGGGCCGGGTAGCCCTCGGCGGGCTGGTACGTCGGGACGGGCGCGACCGGCTCGGGGTAGGTCGGCTCCGGCGCCGGGAGGGTTTCCGGCCGGTACCGGCCCCGTTCCAGCAGCGCGTACCGGGACTCCGCCGGCGGTGGCTCCGGCCGGTAGCCGTTGTCGAGCAGCGCGTACCGGGAGTCGACGGAGGCGGTGCCCCGGCCACGCGCCTCGGGCTCCGGGTAGTCCTGCCGGTAGGCCGGCTCGGCCTGCCAGGGCCGGTCCGCGCGCTGCTCCGGCTCGCTGCGGTACGCGGGCTCCGCCCGGTAGGACGGCTCGCCGCCATACTCCGGTTCGAGCCGGTAGGCCGGCTCCACCCGGTAGGTCGCCTCGACCCGGTAGGACTGCTCGCCGCCGTACACCGGCTCGGTCGGCTGCCCGGGCGGCTGCGCCCGGCCGGTCCAGCCGTTGCCGGCGGCCCGCCGTGGCAGTGGCTCGCCGGGCGGCGGCGGGCGTTCCTCGGCCCGACGCTCCGCCTCGGCCTGCTCCGCGCCGCGGCCACTGAGCCGCGCCCGGTCGAGCAGCGCCCGCCACCTCGGCGCCGGCTCTGCCTGCCGACCCCAGCCGGTCTCGCTGCCGTCCAAGGCTTCGCCCTCCCCCAGCCCATCGATCTCCGCCTGACAGGCTACGAACGAAACCCTATTCGGACCACACCCAGGTTCGCACATCGCCTGGTGGCTCTCCTCACCGCCGGATCGGGCCGCCGCCCGCGGCGGGCACGTCTCAGGAGGTGGGAGCGGGGTTGGGCGGTCCGGCACCCGCCACGGGCCCACCACCATCCGGTGACGGTCCACTCACCGTCGGTGCGGCTTCCGACGAATCGCCCATTCCGGGGCGCGGGGTCGGCTCGGCCAGCCCGCTGTCGACCGGCGGCCGGGCCACGTCCCGCTGCTCGGGCAGCGGTGGCGTGAACACCGTGCGGTCCAGCCGCCGGACCTCCGGCGCCGGGTCCACCCCACGCACGGCGGGGCGGGTGGCCAGGGCCCGCAAGGCGTCCGGGGCGTCCCGCACCACCGCGGCGTACACGCAGGCGCAGCCCGCCCGGTAGGCGGCCGCCTCCCGGGACGAGACCGACGCCCCCGTGCCGTACACCCGGCGCAGCCCCGGATCGGCGGAGGCCGCCGGGGCGGCGGCGCGCGCCCGGTAGTCGGCGGCCTCCCGGTCCTTGCGGTCGGCCAGCTCGGCCATCCCGGCGACCACGTCGTCGGGCAGCCGCATCGCGGCGAGCCGGACGATCTCCGTCTGCCGCCCGGGCAGCGGCACCCGGGCGACCACCGCGGAGACCGGCGTCCCGCCCAGCGCGGTGGCCGTCTGCGCCGGGGTCAGGTACCGGGCGAACGAGACCAGGGCCCAACTGCCGGGCGACGCGGCGTCGAGCCGGGCCAACTGGTCGGCGGCGGTGCGCAGGTAGGCCGGGATGGCGTCGCCGTCGGCCACGCCCACCCGGGTGACCTCCCCGACCGTCCGGTCCCCGACCGGCTCGTCCCGCCGCTGCAGCACGGCGACGATCAGGACCAGCAACGCGCAGCCGAGCGCGATCCAGGTGAGCGGGTTGGACCGGGACGGACGCGGCGGTACGTCGGGGGGCACGTGCTTTCCCTCGGGTGCTCGGTGGGCTCAGTCGCGGAGGATCTCCAGCGCCCGGGCCAGGTCGTCCGGGTACTCGCTGACGAAGGTGACCTCGTCACCCGTGCGCGGGTGCAGGAAGCTCAGCGACCGGGCGTGCAGCCACTGCCGGGCCAGCCCCAGCCGGGCCGAGAGGGTCGGGTCGGCGCCGTAGGTCAGGTCACCCACGCAGGGGTGGCGCAGCGTGGAGAAGTGCACCCGGATCTGGTGGGTCCGCCCGGTCTCCAGCCGCACGTCGAGCAGGCTGGCCGCCGGGAACGCCTCCAGGGTGTCGTAGTGGGTGATGCTCGGCTTGCCGCCGGAGACGACCGCCCAGCGGTAGTCGTGGTGCGGGTGCCGGTCGATCGGCGCGTCGATGGTGCCGCGCAGCGGGTCCGGGTGACCCTGCACCACCGCGTGGTAGCGCTTCTCCACCTCGCGGTACTTGAACGCCCGCTTCAACGCGGTGTACGCCTGTTCGCTCTTGGCCACCACCATGATCCCGGTGGTGCCCACGTCGAGCCGGTGCACCACGCCCTGCCGCTCGGCGGCGCCGCTGGTGGAGATCCGGTGGCCGATCCCGGCCAGCCCGCCGATCACCGTCGGGCCGGTCCAGCCGGGGCTGGGGTGGGCGGCGACGCCGACCGGCTTGTCCACCACGACGATGTCGTCGTCCGCGTAGACCACGGTCAGGCCCGGCACCGCCTGCGGCACCACGGTCGGCGGGGCGGCCGGCGCGGGCAGCGTGACCTCCAGCCACGAGCCGGCCTTGACCTTGTGCGAGTTGGGCCGGGCCGCGCCGTCAACCAGCGCGTCCCCGGCGTCGACCAGCGCCGCGGCGGCGGTGCGGGAGAGCCCGAAGAGCCGGGCGACGGCCTGGTCCAGGCGCATGCCGTCGAGGCCGTCCGGGACGGGCAGGGACCGGTGGTCGCCGCCGGCGGCGAAGACGGAGGTCACGCCCGCTCCCGCTGCTCGGCGGGCGCGTCGCCGCCGGACCGCTCGGCGGCGGCCCGCGAGCCGTCCCGCTGCCGGCCGGTGAGCTCCAGGATCACCGCGAGCACGACCCCGCAGACCAGCGAGCTGTCGGCCAGGTTGAACACCGGCCACACCTGCCCGTACGGGTCGAAGAGGCTGACCATGTCGACCACGTGGCCGACGAAGTGCCCCGGCGCCCGGAAGATCCGGTCGGTGAGGTTGCCCAGGGCGCCGCCCAGCACCAGGCCGAGCGAGACGGCCCACGGCAGCGAGCGCAGCCGCAGCGACATCCAGGCGATCCAGCTGATCACGCCGATGGTGATCAGCGGGAAGACCCAGGTGTGGCCGGAGCCGATGCTCCAGGCCGCGCCGCTGTTGCGGGTCAGGGTCAGGTAGACGGTGCCGCCGAGCAGCGACATCGGGCCCCGGCCGGTGAGGGACGAGAGCGCGAGCTGCTTGGTCACCAGGTCGGCGACGAGGGCGATCAGGGCGACGCCGAGGAGGACCCCGACCGCCTTGCGGCGGGGCGTGCCACCGGCCGACTCAGCGGTGCCGGACCCGGTGGGCGGTGCTGCGGTCATCTGCTCCCCATCGACGCTCTCGACGGCGCTGGCGCGCCGTCCACCTACGGCCGCCGGGGAGCGGTCTCAGCGCCGCTCCTCCAGCTGCTTGCAGGTCACGCAGAGGGTGGCCGACGGGAACGCGGCGAGCCGCTCCACCGGGATCGGGTTGCCGCACCGCTCGCACCAGCCGTACCCACCCTCGTCGAGCCGCTCCATGGCGCGCTCGACCTGCGTGATCCGCTCCTTGATGCTGTTGGCGAGAGAGATCTCCTGCTCCCGCTCGAACGTCTTCGTGCCCGTGTCGGCCTGGTCGTCCCCGGCCGAGTCGGTCAGCCGGTCGCGTTGCAGCTCGGTGATCTCACTCAGCGTCTGATCGTACTCGGCATTCAGCTCGTCCCGCCGCGCCGCCAGGGCCGCCCGGATCTTCTCGGTCTCCGCCGCGCTGCGGGTGGCCTTCGCCGCCGGCTTGCGGCCGGTGGTCTTGATGTCGGCTGGCTTCGCCATCGTCAGCTCCCTCAGCCGCGTACCGCGGCGGTCGGCGGTTCCTGGTCAGGGTCACCGGTATCGGTACCCCAGGTACGAAACGGGCGCGCGGCCGACAGGGCCCGCGCACTCCGGAGGGTGGCAAGAATACGGAACGTACAGGCGTCCGACAATGTACCGCACCGTCGCACCGCGATTCAGCCCCGAACAGCCACCAATCGGGGCAAAGGGAACGCTAGCAGATCAAGCGTCGCGGTCCTCGCCGTACTCGCCAAACCACCGGGCCAGCCGACCCCGGCGACTGACCGCGCGCAGCCGCCGCTCCGCCTCGTCCCGCGCCTCCGCGGTGGCCACGATGAGTAGGCTGTCGCCGACCTTGAGCCGGGTGTCCGGGCCGGGCACGAAGCCTGCGCCGTCGCGCAGCACCAGCGTCACCGAGGCCCCCACCGGCAGCCTTAGCTCGTCCACGTGCACCCCGCCGAGCCGGGACCCGGGCGGCACCTCCAGCTGGAGGAGATCGGCGCGCATCTGTTCCAGCGGGGCCGTCTCGACCCGTACCTCGGCCGCCTCGGCGGGGGCGGTCACCCCGAGCCGGCGGGCCGCCGGGGCGAGGGTGCCGGCCTGGAGCAGGGTGAAGATCACCACCAGCACGAAGACCGCGTCGAAGAGCCGGTCCGCGCCGGGCACCCGGAGCGAGAGCGGGATGGTCGCCAGCACGATCGGCACCGCCCCACGCAGCCCCGCCCAGGAGAGGAAGAGCTGCTCGCGCCGGGGGAAGCGGAACGGCAGCGCGGAGACCGCCACCGACAACGGCCGGGCGACCAGCAGCAGGGCCAGCCCGGTCACCACGGCCGGCAGCACCGCGGCGTCCAGCCGGCCCGGCGACACCAGCAGGCCCAGCAGGACGAAGAGGCCGATCTGGGCCAGCCAGGCCAGGCCGTCGGCGAAGCCGAGGATGGCCTGCCGGTGCGGCAGCCGGGCGTTGCCGAGCAGCACCCCGGCGACGTAGACGGCGAGGAAGCCGGAGGCGTGCAGCACCGAGCCGGCCGCGTACGCCAGCACGGTGAAGCCGACCACCGCGATCGGGTAGAGGCCGGCGGCGGGCAGCGCGGCCCGGCGCAGGGCGTACCGCCCGGTGATGCCGGCGGCCACCCCGACGGCCGCCCCGGCGCCCAGCTCGTAACCGGCCAGCAGGGCCTCGAACCACCACTGGTGTCCGGTCGTGGCGTCCCGGGACAGCAGCACCACCACGATCACCACGGGGGCGTCGTTCATGCCGGACTCCGCCTCCAGGGTGGCCACCAGGCGCGGGGGCAGGCGCAGCCGGCGCAGGGTGGCGAAGACGGCCGCCGCGTCGGTGGAGGAGAGCACGGCGCCGTAGAGCAGCGCCAGCCGCCAGTCCAGGCCGAGCAGCAGGTGCACCACCAGCCCGACCACGGCGATGCTGACCAGCACGCCGACCGTGGAGAGCGCGGCGGCCATCCCGAGCACCGGGCGCAGCGCGCTCCACCGCGCGCTCAGCCCGCCCTCGGCGATGATCACGATGAGCGCGCAGAACCCGAGCACCCGGGTCAGCTCGACGTCGTCGAAGCGGATCCCGAGCCCCGCCTCGCCGATCGCCACCCCGAGCGCGAGGTAGACCAGGAGACTCGGCACACCGAGCCGGGTGGAGAAACGCACCGCGCCCACCGCCACGAGCAGGACGGCCGCGCCGAGCAGCAGCGCGAGATCCAGCCCGGGCGTCATCCGCTACCGGCCCGGGCGGTCCTCACTCGGCCGATCCGTCACGCAGCCGGCGCAGCACGTCGGCCAGCCCAGGGGCCGGGCGCTCGACCAGAAAGAGCTTGTCCCGGCTGGCGGCACCGGTGCGCAGCGAGACCGCCGCCGGCCGGACGCCGAGGGCGTCGGCCAGCGCGCGCCGGGCCGCCTCGGTGGCCCGGCCGTCCACCGGTGGCGCGTTCACGGCGATCACCAGGGCGGGCCCGTGCGGGCCGTCGAAGCGCCCGCCGACGCGGGCCCGGGAGGCCCCGGGCTTCACCCGGACGGCGACGGTGAGCGGGTCCGCCACGGTCACCGTGACCTCCTCCGGGGTGGGTCGGCGAGCAGCGTGCTGGCCGGGGCGCAGTCGGCGCACGGGGTGAAGCCGAGCCCGACCGCCTCCGCGACGGGCAGCGACTCGTCGTCCCGGCCCACCAGCTGGGGGCAGTCGGGCAGGTGGAACCGGGGATGACCGTCGACCACCCGGACGTCGGCGAAGATCTCGACCAGCCGGGAGGTCTCCGCCTGCGTCAGACGCTCCGCGGGCGGGACGCCGCCAATCGGGCCGTCGCCCTCCGGCGAGGTGGGCGCCGGGGCGTCCACCGGCGGGTCGACGTCCGCGGCGAAGGACTCACGCGGCCCCGGCGCCAGGTACGGATCGTCGGCGGACGACTCGGGGGGAAGTCGCGACGGGTCGGTCACCGGCGATCCGGGTGGTTGCCGCCACCCGGATACACCGGTGCCGATCGTCGACGGGATGTGCTGAACCGGGATCTCCGGCTCGCCGGGTGGCGGGCCACCCGGTGCGGTGCGGTCCCGCGGCCGGTCGCTCCGGTCCGCCGTGGCTCGGGCCGAGGCCGCCTGGCGGGCGCCCGCGACGAGGGCCACGGCGGCCAGCAGGCTGGCCGCGATGGAGGTGATCAGCAGCGGGCTGGACCCACCGGCCAGCCCGGCCACCAGGAGCGCGACCGCGACGAGGATGAGCAGGATGCTGGCGACTATCACGGCTCACCCCCGCCGCGTCGTGTTGGGTCTGCGTCGCCGGCGGCCGTCCGGAAACGACCGCCGACGGCGGGATCAGCGGCCCGACTCGAGCGAGTTCGAGCGGCCGCCGCCTCCGTACGAGCCGGCGAGGCCGGCGGCGGCGAGGCCGTTGCTGCCCCCACCGGAGCGGTTGCCCTCGACCCGGTTCATCTCGGCCTCCAAGCCCTGCCCGCGGCCGTCGAGGTCGCGCAGCTGGCTCTCCAGGTACGCCTTGAGGCGGGTGCGGTACTCGCGCTCGAACTGCTTGAGCTCCTCGATGTGCTTCTGCAGCGCGGTGCGCTTGGCGTCCAGGCCACCCATGGCCTCCTGGTGCCGCTGGCGGGCGTCCCGCTCCAGGGCGTCGGCCTTGGCGCGGGCCTCGCGGGTGACCTCCTCGGCCTTCGAGCGGGCCTCGGAGAGCAGCTGGTCGGCCTCACGGCGGGCGTCCGACACGTGGTCGTCAGCGGTCCGCTGGGCCATCATCAGCACCCGCAGCGCCTGCTGCTCGCCGTCGGGGCCGGCGGCCGGGCCGCCCTGGGTGCGGACCTGCTCCAGCTCGGCCTGCATCGCCCGGGCCGCCTGCTCGGCGGCCGCCTTGTCGCGCTGCACCCGGTCGAGCTGCGCCTTGACGTCGTTGAGCTCCGCGGCGAGGCGGGCGTCGCCGCCGGGACCGGCGGGAGCGCCACCCCGACCGCCGCGCTCCACCTGGGCACGCAGCTCGTTGTTCTCCTCGATCAGACGGGCAAGCTCGCGCTCGACCTCGTCCAGGAAGGCGTCGACCTCCTCCTCGTCATACCCCCGCTTGCCGATCGGCGGCTTTTTGAAGGCGACGTTGTGGACGTCGGCCGGGGTCAGCGGCATCGAAACTCCTCGGGTCAGTTGCGGCCGCGAAAAGCGCGCTGGTCAGGCAAAAGCCAAGATCAGCGGCGTTAACACAAACCTCATCAGCACGAACAGGATAACCAGGAGCACAAGGGAGGCCAGGTCGATGCTCACGGTACCAATTCGCAGTGGTGGGATCACACGCCTCAACGCGCGCAGGGGCGGATCAGTGACGCTCCACACGGATTCCAATGCCGCCGAGGCGCCCCGACCCGGTTGCCAACGGCGACCATAGGCCAGAACCGCGCCAAGGACAAATCGGGCCAACAGCACAATCAGGAACAAGAAAAGGATCAGGTAGAGCACCTGGAACAGGATCGACAACACGGCAGGCGAGTCCCTCGGTCGAGCGGGCTAGCTCAGGCTGAAAAAGCCGCCCTCAGCGATCTTGGCCTTGTCCTCCGCGGTGACCTGGACGTTGGCCGGTGAGAGCAGAAACACCCGGTTGGTCACGCGCTCGATCGTACCGCGCAGACCGAACGCGAGCCCGGCGGCGAAGTCCACCAGACGGCGCGCGTCCGCCTCGTCCATCTCGGTGAGGTTGATGATCACCGGCACCCCGTCCCGGAAGTGCTCGCCGATGGTGCGCGCCTCGCGGTAGGTCGTCGGGTGCAGGGTGGTGATCTGGTAGCGCTGCTCGTCCTCGGCGGCCAACGCCCGCTCCCGCGGCTGCACCTGCGGAGCCAGGGCGAGGTTGTCCCGGGTGTGGTAGGTCAGCGCGCCGGAGGTCTCCCCGGACCCGGACCGGGTGATCGAGCGGACGCTGGACCGCTCGACCCGCTCCGGCCGCTCCACCTCGGCCCGCTCGGTGTCGGTGACCCGGCCGGAGCGCTCGGTCAGCCGACCCCGGTCACCGACCCGGGTACGGCTCGCCGGCGGCTCCTCGGGCTCCTCGTCCTCCTCGTCGGCGAACTCCTCCGAGTACCGGCTCGACCGGTAGCGCGAGTCCCGGTAGCCACCCTTGTCGTAGCCACCGTCCTCGTACGCCCGCTCGTCATCCTCCTCGACGAGTCCGAGCCAGACCCCCGCCTTGCGCAGTGCACCCATCCCCGCGCCCTTCCGTCCGCCGTGCGGCACGCGCCCCCGTGCCGTGTCGCTTGATCACGAGTGGACAACAAGTGCCCACCGGACCGGATCGGCAATCCCCTGGCGAGCGATTCGCGATCCGCGCGCCACGGCCCCCGGCTACGGGAACGCCGTTCCTGAACAACACTGATGTAATTTGCTTCTTTCGCGGTCAGGCTACCGCAGCGTGGGGCGCATTCCGAGCAACGCGCTTCCCACGCGGACATGTGTCGCGCCGTACCCGATCGCGATTTCCAGATCGCCGCTCATCCCCGCCGACAACGCGGTCGCCTCGGGAAAGCGATCACAAAACCGTTGTGCCACCTCGGCCAGCCGGGCGAACGCCCGTTCCGGTTCCCAACCCAGCGGCGCCACCGCCATCAGGCCGCCCAACCGAAGCGCCCCGGCCCCGGCCACCGCCCCGGCCACCGGGTCGAGCCCACGGTCCGGGTCCGCCGAGTCCGGCAGCGCCCCGCCGCGGGCCGGATCGCCGTCGATGCTCACCTGCACCAGCACGTCCAGCGGCCGGTCCCGGGCGCCGGCCGCCGCGGCGTCCAGCGCGCCGGCGAGCCGGACACTGTCGACCGACTGGACGACATCGGCGTACCGGACCACCGAGCGGCACTTGTTGCGCTGCAGCTGGCCGATGAAGTGCCAGCGCGGCGTCGCCCCGGCCGCCGCCGCCTCGGCCGCCTTCGGGGCCGCCTCCTGGTCGCGGTTCTCGCCCACGTCGGTCACCCCGAGCCCGGCGAGGGCGACCACGTCGGCGGCCGGGTAGGTCTTGGTCACCGCGACCAGGGTGACCTCACCCCGGTCCCGTCCGGCCGCGGCGCAGGCGTCGGCGATCCGGGCGTGTACCCGGGCGAGCCCGGCCGCGAGCTCGGCGCGACGATCCGGTCGCACCGTGGCGGAAGTGTCGGTCATCGGCGCGGCTCAGGACCCGTTCTTGAGGAAGTCGGGCACGTCGACGTCGTCGAAGAGCACCCGCCGCGGCGACTGCTGCGGGGCCGGCATGGCCGGCGGCGTGACCGGCGCGTTCGCCTGGGCCGGCTGGTTCTGGTTGGTCTTGCGGGCCGGCTCCACCGCCTTGTACGCGGGCGCGCCCCCGTCGAAGCCGGCGGCGATCACGGTCACCCGCACCTCGTCGCCGAGTGCGTCGTCGATGACCGCGCCGAAGATGATGTTGGCGTCCGGGTGGGCCGCGTCGGTGACCAGCTGCGCGGCGTCGTTGATCTCGAACAGGCCCAGGTCGGAGCCGCCGGCGATGGAGAGCAGCACGCCCCGCGCGCCATCCATGCTCTGCTCCAGCAGCGGGCTGGAGATGGCCGCCTCGGCCGCCTCGACGGCGCGGTTCTCGCCCCGGGCGCTGCCGATGCCCATCAGCGCGCTGCCGGCACCGCTCATCACGCTCTTGACGTCGGCGAAGTCCAGGTTGATCAGACCCGGCGTGGTGATCAGATCGGTGATGCCCTGGACACCGGAGAGGAGCACCTGGTCGGCGGTCCGGAAGGCGTCCATCATGGAGATGTTGCGATCACCGAGGGCGAGCAGCCGGTCGTTCGGGATCACGATGAGCGTGTCGCACTGGTTGCGCAGCTCCTCGATGCCGGCCTCGGCCTGCACCTGGCGGCGCTTGCCCTCGAACGAGAACGGCCGGGTGACCACGCCGATGGTCAGCGCGCCGAGCTTGCGGGCGATGTTCGCCACCACCGGGGCGCCGCCGGTGCCGGTGCCGCCGCCCTCGCCGCAGGTCACGAAGACCATGTCGGCGCCCTTGAGCACCTCCTCGATCTCGTCGCGGTGGTCCTCGGCGGCGTTCTTGCCGACGTCCGGGTTGGCACCCGCACCCAGCCCCCGGGTCAGCTCCCGGCCGACGTCGAGCTTGACGTCGGCGTCGCTCATCAGCAGCGCCTGCGCGTCGGTGTTGATCGCGATGAACTCGACGCCCTTGAGCCCAACCTCGATCATCCGGTTGACGGCGTTGACGCCGCCGCCCCCGATGCCGACGACCTTGATGACCGCCAGGTAGTTGTGCGGAGGTGTCATCTCCGGTCCTTTCCCTTCGAGATTGGCATGGGCCGACCCCACACGGCTTGGCCAGACCAGCGGCGGAGCACTTCCCAACGGGTCCCTCGACCGAAACCCTCACCCTCTACTAGAGGCTTAGGGCTATGTCAACCACTGATCTCTTCGGGGCAACGTATGCGCCGCCACGCGATGAGCCAAGGACCTTACCGGCGTGTCGCCGCCGAGAGCGGGGGGCGACACATTCCCCGACGCGTCGGGGCACCTTCGCTGACCGGCAGATCACTGATAGGTGACCACGTCCGGGGCGCTGACGTCGACCGCGTCGGCCTTCCGACCGAGCAGTGCGGTGGCCACTTCGGACTTCTCCCGGCCCCGGGTCGCGTCACCCCAGAACACCGTCCGGTCCCCGCGCAGCCGCAGCGTGATCCGGGCCAGCCCGGCCACGTCCACCGAGACCAGCTCGGCCCGCAGCCGCGGGCTGAGCGCGGCCAGCACCTCGAGCCCGGCCCGTGTCCCCGAGTCGTCCGGCGCGGGCTTGCCCACCCGGATCACCGGCAACCCGGCCGGGGCCCGGGGCAGGTCCTGGAACACCACGCCACCGCGGTCGATCACGGCGAACCGGTCCCCCTGCGGCACCGCGGCCACCGGGGTCCGCTCCACCACCCGGATCACCAACGTCCCCGGCCAGTCCCGCGCCACGATGGCCCGTTCCACCGGGGCGAGCGCGCCGACCCGGCGGGCGGTCGCGGCGAGGTCCACCCGGGCCAGCGGCGCGTCGTCCGGCACGCCCGCGGCCTCGCGGACCTCGACCGGGGTGACCAGCCGCGCGCCGACCACCCGCACCTCCCGCACCCCGAACAGCCCGGTGCCGAGCACCGTCCAGGCGACGAGTCCGGCCAGCGCCAGCACACCGGCGGCCACCGCCCAGGGCAGCGCCGCGCGCATCCGGCGCCGCCGGGCCCGCGCCATGAACCGCCGGGTGGACGGCGGTACGGCGTCGGCGCCCGCCCGGACCAGCTGCCACTGCCGCACCGGGTTGCGCCGGCCGGCCCCGCCGTCCTGACCGCGGGTCCGGCCACGGGCCGGGCCGGGGCTCATCCGGCCGTGGCCGCCGCGCCGTCCGGGCCGACACCGGTGCCGATCGCCGCCGAGGCGCCCGGCTCGCCGGTCCGCGCCAGCAGGGCGTCGAGCAACTGGTCGCCCATCAGCGAGATCGGCGGCGCACCCATGGTCACCACCACGTCGCCCGGGCGCGCGCGGCGAGCCACCTCGGCCGGCACGTCGTCCCACGCCTCGACGAAGACCTTCCGGTCGGCCGGCAGCGGCACCGCCTCGATCAGCGCCGCCGCGCCCTCACCGGGCTGGCGCAGCTCGCCCGGCCCGAAGACCTCCAGCAGCACCAGCTCGTCGGCGATGGCCAGGGCGGCGGCGATCTCCGGCTGAAGGTCCCGGGTGCGGTAGAGCCGGTACGGCTGGAAGACCACGATCAGTCGGCCCTCGCCGGCCACCTCGCGCAGCGTCTGCAGGGCCAGGCTCATCGAGGTCGGGTGGTAGGCGTACTCGTCGTAGACCAGCACGCCGTCCGCCACACCCTTGCGCTCGAAGCGCCGCCGCACCCCGGGGAACGCGCCGAGCGCCGCCTCGGCCGCGGTGACCGGCAACCCCAGCAGGTACGCCGTGAGCACCGCCGCGGCGCTGTTCAGCGCCATGTGCCGCCCGGGGATGGGCAGCCGGATCTCACCCAGCGACCGGCCCTCGACCTCGGCCAGGTAGCGCACCCCGTGGGCCGAGGAGGCCACCTCGCTCATCCGCAGGTCGGCGTCGGGCGACGCGCCGTACGTCCAGACCCGGCGCCCCTCGGCGCGCAGCGCCTCGGCCAGCCGCCGGCCGCCCGCGTCGTCGGCGCAGGTGATGATGAACCCCTCGGGGTCGGTGAGCCGCGCGAACTCGGCGAACGCCGCCTCCAGGCTGGCCAGGTCGCCGTAGGTGTTGAGGTGATCCGCCTCGATGTTCGTGACGATCGACACGAACGGGCGGTAGATGAGGAAGGAACGGTCGCTCTCGTCCGCCTCGACCACGAAGTGCTCGCCGGTGCCGTGGTGCGCGCCGGAGCCGACCTCGGAGATCTCCCCGCCGATCACGAAGGACGGGTCGGTACCGGCCTGCTGGAGCACCATGGTGACCATCGAGGTGGTGGTGGTCTTGCCGTGGGTGCCGGCGACCGCCACCGTCCGCCGGCCGGTCATCGCGGCCGCGAGGGCCTCGGAGCGGTGCAGCACCCGCAGGCCGCGCCGGCGGGCCTCGACCATCTCCAGATGATCCTGGGGGATGGCCGACGAGTAGACCACGGTGTCCACACCGTCGAGGTTCGACACCTCGTGGCTCATGTGGATGGTGCCGCCGAGCGCGCGCAGACCGGCCAGGGACGGCCACTCCCGCAGCTCGCTGCCGGAGACCGGCAGGCCCCGGGTGAGGAAGAGCCGGGCCAGGCCGCTCATGCCGACCCCGCCCACCCCGATCAGGTGGATCCGGCCCAGGTCCTCCGCGGTCATCGTGCCGGCGGGGGTGAACTGCGCGGTGTTCATGACAGATACCTTCCCGTAGCGGCGGCCGGCATCAGCGGGTCACCGCCTCGTAGACGAAGTTCAGCAGGGCGACGTCGCCGTCGCGCCGGCCGTACGCGGCCGCGGCGGCGCCCATCGCGGCGAGCCGCTGCGGGTCCCGGATCAGCGGGATCACCGTGCGCTCCAGCCAGTCCGGGGTGAGCTCGCCGTCGTCGACGAGCAGCCCGCCACCGGCCTCCACCACGGGCAGCGCGTTGCGCTTCTGCTCCTGGTTGCTGTGCGGGTACGGCACGTAGATGGTGGGCAGGCCGATCGCGGCCACCTCGGCGCAGGTCATCGCCCCGCCCCGGCCCAGCATCAGGTCGGCGGCGGCGTACCCCAGCTCCATCTCGGACAGGTAGGGCAGGGTCACGTACGGCACCGGCAGGTCGGTGGGGACGGAGACGGGCTCGTTGCGGGCGCCGATCACGTGCAGCACCTGCACGCCGTTGCGGGCCAACTCCTTGGCCGCCCCGGAGACCGCCAGGTTGATCGAGCGGGCGCCCTGCGAGCCGCCGGCGACGAAGAGCACCGGCAGGTCGGGGCGGAGCCCGAAGTGGGCCCGGGCGGCGTCGCGCATGGCGGCCCGGTCCAGGCCGGCTATGCCCCGGCGCAGCGGCACGCCGACCACCCGGGCGTCGCGCAGCGACTCGGCCTGCGCCGGCTGGTGCGGGAAACCCGCCGCGACGTGCTTGGTGAACTTCATCCCGAGCCGGTTGGCCACGCCCGGCGGCACGTTCACCTCGTGGATGACGATCGGCAGCTCCCGCCGCCAGGCCGCCAGGTAGCCGGGGACGGAGACGTACCCGCCGAAGCCGACCACCACGTCGGCCTGCACCTCGTCGATCACCTTGCCCGCCGCGCGGGCCGCCTTCCACATCCGGTCCGGGGTGCGGACCAGGCTCATGTTGACCGAGCGGGGCAGCTGGTAGGCGGGGATCTGCCGCAGGTCGTAGCCGGCCGGCGGGATCAGCTCGTTCTCCAGGCCCTTGGGGGTGCCCAGGCAGGTGATCCGGACGCTGGGGTCGTGTCGGCGCAGGCAGTCGGCGAAGGCGAGCAACGGGTAGATGTGCCCACCCGTACCTCCTCCGCAGAGCACCACCGAACGCAGCGGACCCATCAGCGTCTCCTCTCGCTCGCCGCGCCGATGCGCGTCCGGCCGGGCCGGGCGTCGCGGGCCGCGGCCCGGTCGTCGGACCGCCGCGTGCGGGACCGGGGCACGGACCCACGGTCCTCCCCGGGCGACGCCGGTCGGCGGCGCCGGCCGGGAAGCGGCGGCAACGGGGCCCACACTAGTCGGACCCAGCGGGCCGGTGGACGGGCATGCAGGGCTCGGGCCGCATCCGGCTCGGCGCGGGCGAAGGAGGCAAGCATCCCGACCGCCGCCAGGGTGACCACCAGGGCGCTGCCGCCGTCGGAGATGAAGGGCAGCGGCACGCCGGTCAGCGGCAGCAGCCCGGTCACCCCGCCGATGTTGATGACGGCCTGGCCGACCAGCCAGGCGGTGACCCCGGCGGCGGCGAGCCGCCGGAACGGGTCCTCCACCCGCCGGGCGATCCGCAACCCGCTGTACGCCAGCACGGCGAAGAGCACCAGCACCACGGTGCAGCCGACCACGCCGAGCTCCTCGGCGATGATGGCGAAGATGAAGTCGTTGTGCGCCTCGGGCAGCCAGTTCCACTTCAGGGCGCTCTTGCCCAGACCCACGCCGAACCAACCGCCGTGCTGGACCGCGTAGCGGGCCTGGACGAGCTGGTAGCAGCCCTCGAGCTGCTCCTGGAAGCAGGCCTTCGGGTCGGGCGGGTCGAGGAACGAGGTGAGCCGGGTCAACCGGTAGTTCTCCGCGTCGCGGGAGCCTGAGCCGGCGCCCAGGGACGCGGCGGCCACCAGCAGGCCGACGCCGGCCAGGCCGACCGTGGAGAGCACGGCGAACACCTGCAACCGCACCCCGGCCGCCCAGAGCATCCCGATCACCAGCGCGAGCAGGCAGAGCATGCTGCCGAGGTCGTTGTAGCCGACCAGCACGAAGAGCAGGCCGACCACCGGGAAGAGCGGGGTGGCCAGCTCCTTCCACCAGCCCAGCGCGGCACCCTTGCGGGCCAGCACGTGCGCGCCCCACAGCACCAGCGCGAACTTCGCCACCTCGACCGGCTGCACCGAGACCGGACCGAGGTAGAGCCAGAGCAGCTGGGCCTTGAGCGGGCCGATCGACCTGACCCGGAACAGCGCGTCCAGCGCGACCAGCAGGTTGAGAATGAGCAGCAGCACCACGGCCACGCCCAGGATCGGCCGGCTCACCGCCCGGAAGGTGCGGGCGGGCAGCCGCTGGCAGGCCCAGAAGGCCACGATGCCGATCACCGCGAAGACGGTCTGCTTGGTCAGCGACGCGGAGGCGTCGCCGTCCTGCGCGAAGTCCCGGACACTGGTCGCCGAGAAGACCATGGTCAGACCGATGAGCAGCAGCAGGCCGGCGCTGGAGAGCAGCAGGTAGTAGGAGGCCAGCGGGCGGGCCAGCAGGCCGCGCAGCGCGGCCAGCCCGCCGGCCGCGTCCAGCCCGAGCGACGGGGCCGGCGGATCGGCCGTCCGGGCCGCGGCGGGTGGCCGCCGGGCCGGCGTGTCGGTCGTGCCCTCGGTGTCTCGTCCCTCCCCCACCCGCCCATCATCGCGGCTCGGCACGCCCGCCCGTGGCGCAACCGGCCGGTCGGCGTGTCGGAACGCGGAGGAGGGGTCCCCCGGTGACACCGGGGGACCCCTCCGTCACGGACCGACGTCGCTCAGGTCACCGCGGCGAGGAACTCGCTGTAGAACAGGCCGAGCGCGATGGCCACGCCGATGCCGGCGATGATCCAGAACCGGACCACGATGTTGACCTCGCTCCAGCCGGCCAGCTCGAAATGGTGCTGCAGCGGCGACATCCGGAACACCCGCTTGCCGGTGGTCCGGAACGAGATGATCTGGATCACCACGGACATCGTGATGATCACGAAGAGCCCGCCCAGAATCGGCAGCAGCAGGATGGTCCGGGTGGACATCGCCATGCCGGCGATCAGGCCGCCGAGGCCCAGCGCGCCGGTGTCGCCCATGAAGATCCGGGCCGGCGAGGTGTTCCACCAGAGGAAGCCGACACAGGCCCCGGCCGCGGCCCCGGCGATCAGCGCGATCTCCAGCGGGTCCCGGACGGTGTAGCAGTACGCCTCGGTGTAGTTCGGGTCGGCGCACCAGTGCCGGTACTGCCAGAACGCGATCAGCCCGTATGCCGCGAGCACCATCACCGAGGCGCCGGTGGCCAGGCCGTCCAGGCCGTCGGTGAGGTTCACCCCGTTCGTCGCCGCCATCACCACCATGATGATGACGATCACCGCACCGATCTTGCCGATCTCCAGCGCCGGGATGTCCCGGATGAAACTCAGCGTGGTGCTGCCCACCGTCTCGGCGTTGGTCCGGTTGCCGCTGATGTCCTGCATCGTGCTCGGGAAGTAGAGCGCGATGACGCCGAAGATCGCGCCGACCAGGATCTGGCCGGCGAGCTTGCCCCGCTTGTTCAGACCGCCGCTGTGCCGCTTGCGGACCTTGAGAAAGTCGTCGATGAAGCCGACAGCGCCGGAGAACACCATCAGCCCCAGCAGCACCAGCGCGGTGATGGTCGGCTCGACCTGGGCGATCTGCGCGTCCGGCAGGGTGGTCAGGGCCAGGTGGCCGGCGACGTACGCGATCACCGTGGCCAGGATGAAGACCACGCCGCCCATCGTCGGCGTGCCCTTCTTGCCCTGGTGCATGGCCGGGCCCTCGGCCCGGATCGGCTGGCCGGCCTTGAGCCGGGTGAACACCTTGATCGCGATCGGAGTGCAGAACAGCGAGATGAGGAAGGCGACCCCGACGGCGACGATGACCGCCCTCATTGAGTGACCTTCCCCCCGGTGGCCCCGCGCAGTGCGTCGGCCACCTCCCAGGTGCGGTACCGGGAGCCCTTCACCAGTACCACGTCACCCGGACGTAGTTCGCTCCGCAGCACCTCGACGGCCGCCGCCTGATCGGTGAGCAGCACCGACTCTCCTCCCCAATTACCTACCGCTGTCGCGCCTTCGTGGATCGGCGCCGCCGGCTCGCCCACCACGAGCAGCCGGTCGACACCCAGCTCGGCCGCGAGCCGGCCGACCTGCTGGTGCCCCTCCGTCTCAAAGTCGCCCAACTCGGCCATGTAGCCGAGCACCGCGACGGTACGCCCCGTCCCGCGCATGCTCGCCAGCGCCCGCAGCGCGACCGCCATCGAAGCCGGGTTGGCGTTGTACGAGTCGTCGATCACGGTGACCCCGTCGGGGCGTTCGGAGACGTCCATCCGGCGGGTGGAGACCAGGCCCAGTTCGCCCAGCGCGGCGGCCAGCTCGGCCAGGGGCATCCCCAGCTCACGGGCGACCGCCGCGGCGGCGAGCGAGTTCGAGACCTGGTGCCGCCCGGTCAGCCCGAGCCGCACCGGCGCGCTCCCCTCCGGGGTCACCAGCGTGTACGACGGGCGTCCCCGCCCGTCGACCGTCACGTCCACCGCCCGCACGTCGGCCCGCTCCGACTCGCCGTACCGGACCACCCGGGCGCTGGTCCGCGACGCCATCGCGTCCACGAGGGGGTCGTCGGCGTTCAGCACCGCCAGCCCGTCGGCGGGCAGCGCCTCGACCAGCTCCCCCTTGGCCAGGGCGATGGTCTCCACCGAGCCGAACTCGCCGATGTGCGCCACGCCGACGTTGAGCACCACGGAGATCCGCGGCGGCACCACGTCGCACAGGTAGCGGACGTGCCCCACCCCCCGGGCGCCCTTCTCCATCACCAGGTAGCGGCTCTCCGGGCCGGCCTGCAGCGCGGTGTAGGGGTGGCCCAGCTCGTTGTTGAACGAGCCGGGCGGGGCCACGGTCGGGCCGAGCCGGACGGCGAGCTGGGCGATCAGGTCCTTGGTCGTGGTCTTGCCGGAGGAGCCGGTCAACCCGATCACGGTCAGCCCGGGCAGCCGGTCGACCACGGCGCGGGCCAGCCGGCCCATCGCGTCGAGAGCGTCCGGGACCAGCACCATCGGCACGCCGGGCACCTCGCGGGTGCCGAGCACGGCCACCGCACCGGCAGACACCGCGCCGGCCGCGTAGTCGTGCCCGTCCACGTTCTCGCCGGGGAAGGCGACGAAGAGCCCGCCCGGGACGACCTTGCGGGAGTCGAACTCCACCGTGCCGGTGACCCGGGAGTCCGGATCGGCGGCGACCAGCCGGCCCCCGACGGCCGCCGCGACCTCGGCCAGGCTCAGCGGGATCATCGCTGCCCCACCAGGTCACCGAAGCGGGCGCGCAGCGCCTCCGCCAGCTCCACCCGGTCGTCGAACGGCAGCACCTCGCCGTTGATCTCCTGGCCGCGTTCCTGGCCCTTGCCCAGCAGCGCCACCACGTCACCCGGTTCGGCCACCCGGACCGCCTCCTCGATCGCGGCCCGCCGGCCGGGCACCTCGATGATCCGCGCGGCGCTGTTCGCCCCGTACGCGCCGGCCAGCACCTCGGCCCGGATCGCCGCCGGGTCCTCGTTGCGCGGATTGTCGTCGGTCACCAGCACCACGTCGGCGCCCTCCGCCGCGGTCGCGCCCATCACCGGCCGCTTGCCCCGGTCCCGGTCGCCACCGGCGCCCACGACGCAGATCAGCCGGCCGGCGGTCAGGCCGCGCAGGGCCACCAGGACCGCCTCGATGGCGTTCGCCTTGTGCGCGTAGTCGACCACCCCCCGCACCGGGGCGTCGCCGCTGACCAGCTCCAGCCGGCCGGGCACCCCGCCGCAGGCGGCCACCCCGGCAGCGGCGGTGGCCGGGTCTACCCCGGCGGCCACCAGGACGGCGATGGCGAGCAGCGCGTTGGCCACGTTGTGCCGGCCGGGCAGCGCCACCCCGGTCGGCAGGGTCACGCCGCCCGGGCCGTGCGCGGTCAGGCGCTGCGCGTAGCCCTCGCCCTCGATGCCGTCGGCCCACCAGGTGGCGGTCGGGTCGCCGGCCGCCGAGTAGGTCACGGTCGCCGGCTTGCGCAGCGGGCGCAGCGCCGGGTCGTCGTGGTTGAGCACCTCCACCTGGCAGCGCCCGTCGAAGAGCTTCGCCTTGGCCGCGAAGTAGTCGGCCTCGTCGGCGTGGAAGTCCAGGTGGTCGGAGCCGAAGTTGGTGTAGCCGCCGACCGTGAACCGCACCCCGCCGACCCGGCCCATGGCCAGGGCGTGGCTGGACACCTCCATGACCACCGCGTCGACCCCACGCTCGCGGGCCACGGCGAGCATCGCGTGCAGGTCGGTCGCCTCCGGGGTGGTCCGCACGCTGTCGATGACCAGGTCGCCGAGGCGGGTCTCGACCGTGCCGATCAGGCCGGTGGTGTAACCGGCGGCGCGCAGCCCGGACTCGACCAGGTAGCTGGTGGAGGTCTTGCCGGCGGTGCCGGTCACGCCGATCATCAGCAGCCCGGCGGTGGGGTCGCCGTAGACGGTGGCGGCGATCTCGCCGAGCACCGCCCGGGGGTCGTCCACCACCAGCACGGGCAGGCCCGCGGGGGCGGCCAGCTCGACGCCGGCCGGGTCGGTCAGCACGGCCACCGCACCCGCCTCGGCCGCGCCGGCGGCGAACTCCGCACCGTGCCGGCGGGCGCCGGGCAGGGCCGCGTACAGGTCGCCGGGGCGGACCTCCTGGCTGGCGTGGGTCACCCCGGTGACCGCCACCTCGGCGGCCCCGTCGGGCGGCACGCTGCCCACCCGGGCGGCGAGGTCGCCGAGCCGGGCGGGATTCACGGTACGGGGACGTGGATTGCCGGGCACGGCGTCAGACCCTACCCGGTCGTCCGGTTCCGACCCCACAGCCGCCCCGGTGGTTCGTCGCCACTCACCGATGATGTCCCGCCGTCCCCGCTCAGCGCGGAAAGACCTCGAACTTCGGGGACCGGTCGGTCGCCGAGGGCGGCACCCGGTAGTGCTGCAGGGTGAAGCCCATGATCTGCCGGAAGGCCGGCGCGGCCACCGCGCCGCCCTCGCCGCCCGGACTCCAGACGAAGACCGCGACCACGTACCGCGGCTTCTCCGCCGGGGCCATCCCGATGAACGAGCCGACCTCCCCGGGCTGCCGCACCCCGTTGTCGTACCGCAGGCCGGTGCCGGTCTTGCCGGCCACCCGGTAGCCGGGCACGGCGGCGGCCACGCCGGTGGCCCGCCCGTCGGGACCGTCGACCGTGGTGACCGCCTCCAGCATGGTGCGCAGCGCCACCGCGTTCTGCGGGCTGAGCACCGGACGGGTGACCGGGGGCGGGGACGGCGTCTTCTTCCCGTCCGCGCCGATCACGGCTTTGATCAGGTGCGGCTGGACGTACGTGCCGTCGTTGGCGATCGCGTTGTACGCGGCCGCCATCTGCAACGGGGTGGCGTCCACGCTGTGCCCGATCGGCACCGAGCCGTACGACGAGCCGCTCCACTGGTCGGGGGGGAGCAGGCGGCCGGGCGCCTCGCCCGGCATCCCCTCGCCGGTGGCCTGCCCGAGCCCGAACCGCTTCTGGTAGTCGATCAGCCGGTCCCGGCCCAGCTTGTCGGCGATCTCGATGGTCCCCACGTTGGAGGAGAAGGCGAGCATCCCGGGGATGCTCATCGTCCGCCCGTTCGCCGGATGGGTGTCGCGGAAGACCGTGTCGCCCTCGCGGATGCTGTTGGCGACCGGGAACGCGGTGTCCGGGGTGATCACGCCCTCCTGGAGCGCGGCGCCGTAGGTGATCGCCTTGTGGATCGAGCCCGGGTCGACGATGAAGCTGGTGGCCGCGTCCTCCCGGTCGCGCGGCGAGTTGACCTTCTCCGGGTCGGCCGCGTTGTAGCCGGGGTAGCTCGCCTGGGCCAGCACCTCACCGGTCGGCGAGTCGATGATCACCGCGGCGCCGACGCTGCCCCGCGTCCGGGCCATCTGGGTGGACAGGATCCGCTGCGTCATGAACTGGAGGTCGCGGTCGATGGTCAGTTGCAGCGAGCCACCGGGCTTGGCCGGGGTGGTCAGGCTGTAGCCGCCCGGGATCGGCGCGGCCAGGTCGCCCCGCCCGATCTCGTACGTCTTCTTGCCGGCCTGGCCCTCCAGCAGGTCGTCGTACTTGGCCTCCAGGCCCTCCAGGCCGACCATGTCCTGGCTGACGAAGCCGATCAGGTTGGCGGCCAGGTCGCCGCCGGGCACCTCGCGCCGCTCGTCGCGGTGCACGCCGATGCCGGCCAGGTCCAGCGCCATGATCTGCTTGGCCCGGTCGACGTCGACCCCGCGGGCCAGGTACTCGAACCGCGACTTGGTGGTCCCGCCGGGCAGGGTGCGCTGCCTCATCCGGTCGGCCAGTTCGGAGACCGACACGCCGAGCAGCGGGGAGAGCAGTCGCGCGGTGGCGAACCGGTCCTTGACCAGGACCGGGTCGGCGTAGACGTACCGCGCCTCCACGCTGTGCGCCAGCGGTTCGCCGGTGCGGTCGTAGATGGCCCCGCGCGGGGCCGGCAGCTCGACCGTGGCGAGCCGGCTGGGCAGCCCGCCGTCGGCGTACGCCGGGGTGGTGACGGTCTGCAGGAAGACCAGCCGGATGCCGATGGTGGCGAACAGCGCCA
Organism: Micromonospora mangrovicola; assembly: GCF_047200535.1. Lineage (NCBI taxonomy): Bacteria > Bacillati > Actinomycetota > Actinomycetes > Micromonosporales > Micromonosporaceae > Micromonospora > Micromonospora mangrovicola. The sequence goes on from NZ_JBJZOG010000036.1 coordinate 41,870, forward strand.
GCACGAGCAGGGTGCCGAGCCGCAGCCGCCGGCGCGGGTCACCGAGCCTCGGCGGGCGGCGCGGCTTGCGCGACGGCCGCCGGGCGGCGGGGCGCTGCGGGCGGCGCGGGCCCGGCCGGCGCCGGGGTGGCGGCGGCTCGTCGTCGTCGAAGGGCTCCCGCGCCGGCCGGGTCGACACGGTGCGGACCACGCCGGTCCGACCTCCCGGGGCGGTCTCCCGGCGGCCGGCGCGGGTCGGCCCGACCCGGCCGCCGTCGAGCACCTGCAACGCCGGCCGGAACGGGTCGCCGGAGCGGCTGCTGCGCGGGGTACGCCGTTGCTCGGCGCCCCCGCCCACGCCGGTACGCGCGGCCCCGCCACCCTCCCGGATGGTCCGTCCCCGGGGGGTGTACGCCCGGGCGTCGGAGATGCCGCCGACGCCCGGCTCCCGGGGCTCGCCGCCCCGGGACGAACCGCGCCGGGAGCCCGTGGCGTCCCGGCGCGGATCCTCCGATCTCGGCGGCACCGCTCAGCCCCCGTTGCCCTGCTGGCTGGTGATGGCCGGCGCGCCCTCCGCCGGGTGCGGGACGCCGATCATCTTCCCGTCCGGCAGCCGGATGTACGCCGGGTCCCCCGACTCGACCAGGCCGAGCTTGCGGGCGTTGGCGGTGAGGTTGCCCGGGGCCTTCTGCTCGGCGATCTCCTTCTCCAGCTGCTGCTGGTCGACGTCGAGCTTGGCCTGCTGCTGCTGCAGCTTCTCCAGCTTGAAGGCGTTCTCGTTGATCTTCGTGTTGACCGCCAGGATGCCGAGCACCCCGCCGACCACCAGCACCACGATCAGCCCGGCGAACGGGGCCCGCGGCACCCGCACCGGCGGCGGCGGGGCGACCCGCAGCCGTGGTGCCGTGACGTCGGTGCTCCGGGTCCGCTCGGCCGGCCGCAGCGCGGCGCTGCCCTGGGTGGGAAACTCGCGCGCCCCCCGGGCGCGAGTCTCCGGCCGGCGGTCGGGCCGGTCGGCCCCCGCCGTCGTGGTCCGCGTGCTGCGCTGCGCCGTGGTCCGGCCCCCCGACCGCGGTGCGCGCTGCCCGACGGCGTTGCGGCCGTCGCGCTTGTCGACGTTCATGTCCCCTCCCCCTCTTCGTCCGTCCCGTTCCCGTCCCCCGGAGCCGAACCCGGGCCCTTGCCGGACCCCGGTGACCCCGTCCCCGGTTGGTGCATCGCCTTCACCCGGCGGCGGTACCGTTCGCGGTCGGTACGCCCCTGCCGGGCCGCCTCCGGGTCGAGCCGCTCCGCGGCCCGCAGCCGCACCGAGGCGGCGCGCGGGTTGGCCGCGACCTCGGCCTCCCCGGGAAGCTCGGCGCCCCGGCTGAGCAGCCGGAACGTCGGGCCCGACCCGGGCAGTTCGACCGGGAGGTCGACCGGGCCCTTGCTGCGGACCCGGTCGGCGAGCGCCTGCTTGGTGAGCCGGTCCTCCAGCGAGTGGTAGGACAGGACCACCATGCGGCCGCCCACGGTGAGCTTGTCCAGAGCGGCCGGCAGCGCCGTCTCCAGCGCTGCCAGTTCCCTGTTTACCTCGATCCGTAAAGCCTGAAACGTTCTCTTTGCCGGGTGCCCCCCGGTTCGCCGGGCTGGTGCCGGAATGCTCTCCCGGACCAGTTCGGCCAGTCGCGCCGAGGAGGTGATCGGGGCCCGCTCGCGCTCCCGGATGATCGCCGAGGCGATCCGCCCGGCGAACTTCTCCTCGCCGTACACCCGCAGCACCCGGGCCAGCTCCGGGTGGGAGTAGGTGTTGACCACCTCCTCGGCGGTCACCCCCCGGGTCTGGTCCATCCGCATGTCCAGCGGCGCGTCCTGCGCGTACGCGAACCCGCGGTCGGGCGCGTCCAGTTGCAGGGACGAGACGCCGAGGTCGAACAGGACGCCGTCGATCGCCGGGTACCCGAGCCGGTCGAGCACCTCGGGCAGCTCGTCGTAGACGGCGTGCTCGAGGTGGATCCGGTCGGCGAACCGGGCCAGCCGGACCCGCGCGTGGGCGAGGGCCTCGGTGTCCCGGTCCAGGCCGATCAGCACCGTGTTCGGGTGCGCCTCCAGCACCGCCTCGGCGTGGCCCGCCAGCCCCAGCGTGGCGTCGACGTGCACGGTGCGCCCGGCCCGCCCCAGCGCGGGGGACAGCAACTCGAGACACCGCTCGAGCAGCACCGGCACGTGCGTGCCGCGTAGCTCCCCCATGTCGACCCCCACTGGTTCAGACCCACTTCCGTCCGTGCTGCGTCCGTTGTCGTCACGACGCCTCGTCATACCGCCAGATCCCCATCCGCTCTCGCCCGCCGGAGGCCGCGGCCCTCCGTATCGGATCGTGCGCCTGGCACCGGGGAAGGGGTGCCAGGAACTCGAAAGCGGCTGGAGATCTCGCAGTACGTCGGGCGCCGTCACGCCCTACAGACCGCCGGGCAGCACCCCCTCCTCGATGTCGGCGAAGTCGTCTTCGCTCTCCGCGAGGTACGCCTCCCAGGCCGCCTTGTCCCAGATCTCCACCCGGGTGCTCGCGCCGATCACGACCAGATCCCGGTCGAGCGCGGCGTACGAGCGCAGGTGCGCGGGGATGGTGACCCGCCCCTGCCGGTCCGGGACCTCGTCGTGCGCGCTGGCGAAGAAGACCCGGCTGTAGGCCCGGGCCGCCTTGCTCGTCATCGGCTGCGCGCGCAACTGGTCGGCGATCCGCTGGAACTCGGGCATCGGGAAGACGTAGAGGCAGCGCTCCTGCCCTTTGGTGATCACGACACCCCCCGCCAGCTCATCCCGGAACTTCGCCGGAAGGATCAACCGGCCTTTGTCGTCCAGGCGCGGAGTGTGGGTGCCGAGGAACATCGGCCCAACCCCCTCGCCCTGAGCGGCGTTCGCGGCGCCGCTGACCCCCCGGGCCGGTGTGGCCCTCCCGGCCTCACCATCGCGCCCCACTCTACTCCACTTCCCTCCACCTGCAACCAGAAACGCCCGCGTGGCGCGGCGTTTCCACGCGCAAAAGAGCACGTCAGAGGGGGTGGGGCGGAGTGGAGGGGGGTGGCGGCCCCCCGCGCCGGTCCGCTACCCGACATTGATCGACTCCATCCGGCCGAACGCCCGATGGCCGTCCGCCGGCCGCCCCCGGCCGAACGGATCGCCGTCGGCGGCGATCTGGTGGGCGCCGGGGTCCGGTAACCTCGCTCGCGTGACGGACGCGAAGATGCCCATGCGTGCAAAGGTGGCCAGCTCCGTGTCGCGGACCGCCGCGGCGCTGTCGCGGGCTGCGGGCCGTGGCGACGGCTCGGTGATCGGCGGTTGGATCGGCCTCAAGATCGACCCGGAGCTGCTGGCGCACCTCTCAGCCGGTCGTGCCATCGCCCTGGTGTCCGGCACCAACGGCAAGACCACCACCACCCGGCTCACCACCGCCGCCGTCGGCGTGCTCGGCCGGGTGGCCACCAACTCCTTCGGCGCCAACATGCCGACCGGTCACACCTCGGCCCTGGCCAAGGCGGGCAGCACCCCGTACGCGGTGCTGGAGGTCGACGAGCACTACCTCGCCCAGGTGATCGAGGCCACCGAGCCGCACGTGGTGGCCCTGCTCAACCTCTCCCGCGACCAGCTCGACCGGGCCAAGGAGGTCGCCATGATGGCGCAGCTCTGGCGCGCCGCGCTGGTCCGGCACCCCAGGATCCGGGTGGTCGCCAACGCCGACGACCCGATGGTGGTGTGGGCGGCCACCCCGCCGGCCGACCCGGCCCAGGGCCACTTCCCGCCGCACGTCACCTGGTTCAGCGCCGGCCAGCGCTGGCACGACGACTCCTGGGTCTGCCCGGAGTGCGGCTCCACCATCCAGCGCTCGGGGGAGCAGTGGTGGTGCACCGGCTGCCCGCTGCGCCGGCCGGAGCCGCAGTGGACCGTCGAGGACGACGGCGTGCTCGACCCCAGCGGGGCCTGGCACAAGGTGCAGCTCCAGCTCCCCGGCAAGGTCAACCTCGGCAACTCGGCGACCGCGCTGGCGGTGGCCGCCGAGTTCGGCGCACGGCCGGTCGACGCGGTCTCCCGGCTCGGCACGGTCACCTCGGTCGCCGGCCGCTACGCCCAGGTCGACCGGGACGGGCGCAACATCCGGCTGCTGCTGGCGAAGAACCCGGCCAGCTGGCTGGAGGCGTTCGAGATGGCCGACGAGGCGCCGACGCTGCTCTCCATCAACGCGCGCGACCCCGACGGGCTGGACACCTCCTGGCTCTTCGACGTCGACTTCGCCCCGCTGCGCGGCCGGCAGGTGCTGATCACCGGCGACCGGGCGTACGACCTGGCCGTCCGGCTCGACGTCAACGGCGTGCCGTTCCAGCACGTCCGGAGCTTCGACGAGGCGATCCGGGCGGTGCCGCCGGGCCGCCTGGAGGTCATCGCCAACTACACCGCCTTCCAGGACATTCGAGCGGAGCTGGACCGTGTCAACTGAGAGCCTGCGTATCGTCTGGATCTACCCCGACCTGCTCTCCACCTACGGCGACCGGGGCAACGCACTGATCCTGGCCCGCCGGGCCCAGCTGCGCGGCATGCCGGTCGAGGTGCTGGAGGTCCGCTCCGACCAGACGCTGCCCGCATCCGCCGACATCTACCTGATCGGCGGCGGTGAGGACGGCCCGCAGGCGCTGGGCGCCCAGCGCCTTCTCGCCGACGGCGGCCTGCACCGGGCGGTGGCCCAGGGCTCGGTGGTGTTCGGCGTGTGCGCCGGCTACCAACTCCTCGGCACCTCGTTCTTCGCCAAGGGCACCAAGTGCGGCGGGCTGGGGCTGCTGGACATCTCCTCGAACCGGGGTCCCACCCGGGCGGTCGGCGAGCTGGCGGGCGAGGTCGACCCGCGGCTGGGCATCCCGTACCTGACCGGGTTCGAGAACCACGGCGGGCGCACCCACCTCGGTCCGGGCGTGTCGCCGCTGGCCCGGGTGACCGCCGGCGTGGGCAACGACGGGGCGACCGAGGGCGCCTGGCGGGGCAAGCTGCTCGGCACCTACTCGCACGGCCCGGCGCTGGCCCGCAATCCGGCCCTGGCCGACCTGCTGCTGCGCTGGGCGACGGGCATCCACCAGCTTCCCGCGCTCGACGACACCTGGGCCGACCGGCTCCGGTCCGAGCGCCGCGCCGCGGTGGCCGCCGCCGCCCGACAGTGACCGGCGCCGCCCGACTGTGGCGGCGGCTACGACCGGCGTCCCGCCGGCTCGTCCGATTGCTCCGGCAGCCGTCGGCGCGCCGGTTCGCGCTGCTCCTGCTGCTTCTCGCCGGATTCGGCGTGGCGTTGCTGGTGCTGCCCCGGCCGGATCCGGCGCAGCTGCCCCGGCTGGCCGACGCCCTCGGCGGGTACGCCCCGGTGGCGGCGATCGTCGTCGGCGCGCTGCTGCTGGTGGCCCTGGTCCCGCGGACCTTCGTCACGCTGGCCACCGGCGCGATCTTCGGGCCGCTGCCGGGCGCCGGCTACTCCCTGGGCGCGGCGCTGCTCGCCGCGGCGCTCGGCTTCGCCGTCGGCCGCCGGCTCGGCCGGGACTTCGTCGCCGAACGGGTGCGCGGGCGGCTGGCCCGGCTGGACGGCTGGTTCGCCCGGCAGAGCGTGTTCGGGGTGATCACCGTCCGGCTGCTGCCGATCGCCGGATTCGGGCTGGTCAGCTACGGCTACGGCACCACCGGGGCGCGGCTGCTGCCGTTCCTGGCCGGCAGTGTGATCGCCGCCGCCCCGACCGCCTTCGGCTACGCCGCGATCGGCGCGGCGGTCAGCACCCCCGGCCAGATCAACTGGTACGCCGCCGCCCCGGCCAGCCTCGGCCTGGTCGCCAGCGTGATCATCGTGCACCGGTGGTGGCGCGCGGAGCGGCGGCGGCGGCTCGGTCCGAGCTGAGATGACCGCCGTCGAGGAGCCGCTGCCCCGGGGCGAGCCGGGCATGCGCCGGCTCCGCGCGACGGGCGCGGTCGACAGGGTGCGCAGCTGGCAACAGTGGCTGCTCCGGCACCGGCGGGCGGTCGGGGCGGCGCTCGGCGCCCACCGAAGCTTCTCCGGCCGGCAGGGTGCGGCTGACCGGCCGGATGCCCGAGGGCTGCTACAAACCTGATGTCACAGACGATTCGCCCGACGGACGGTCCCGTACCCGTGGAGGCGAGTCATCCACGTCATCAAGTTCGTAGCGTCCGGCAGGAAGCCTGCCCGGCCGCCGGGAACCGCTCGGACGCCGGTCTCCGGACGCCGGAGGCGCCCCGGGCACGGGGCGCCTCCGGCGTCGCCGGGACCGGTCAGGCGACGACGGAGACCATCCGCCCCTTGATCACGATGACCTTGCGGGGCTCCTTGCCGGCCAGCGAGCCGGCGACCGCCTCCAGCGCCGCCGCGCGGACGTCGTCCTCGACCGCGTCGGCGGGCACTTCGATCCGGCCACGCACCTTGCCGTTGACCTGCACCGGGTAGGTGACGGTCTCGGCGACCAGCAGCGCCGGGTCGGCGGTCGGGAAGTCCGCGTACGCCAGCGTGCTGTCGTGGCCCAGCCGCCGCCACAGCTCCTCGGCGATGTGCGGGGCGAACGGCGCCACCATCAGCACCAGCGGCTCGGCCACCTCGCGCGGCGTGGCCGGCAACCGGGTCAGCGCGTTGGTCAGCTCGATCAGCTTGGCGATGGCGGTGTTGAACCGGACCGCCTCCATGTCCCCGCGAACCCCGTCGATGATCTTGTGCAGCAGCCGCCGGGTCTCCTCGTCGGCCGGCACGTCGGTGACCCGCAGCTCGCCGGTCTGCTCGTCGACGACCGCCCGCCAGACCCGCTGCAGGAACCGGTACGAGCCGACCACCGCCCGGGTCTCCCACGGGCGGGACACCTCCAGCGGACCCATCGACATCTCGTACACCCGGAAGGTGTCCGCACCGTACGCCGCGCACATCTCGTCGGGGGTGACGACGTTTTTCAGGGACTTGCCCATCTTGCCGTACTCGCGCCGGACCTCGGTCTCGCCGTGGAAGTACCGGCCGTCGACCTCGACGATCTCCTCCGCCGGCACGTACGCGCCGCGCGGGTCGGTGAACGCGTACGCCTGGATCATGCCCTGGTTGAACAGCCGGCGGAACGGCTCGAACGACGAGACGTGGCCCAGGTCGTACAGCACCTTGTGCCAGAACCGGGCGTACAGCAGGTGCAGCACGGCGTGCTCCTGGCCGCCGACGTACAGGTCGGTGCCCCCGCAGTCGCCGGCCGCCCGGGGCCCCATCCAGTACGCCTCGTTCTCCGGGTCGGCGAAGCGCGCGGAGTTGGCCGGGTCCAGGTAGCGCAGCTCGTACCAGCAGGAGCCGGCCCACTGCGGCATCACGTTGGTCTCCCGGGTGTAACGCTTCGGCCCGTCACCCAGGTCCAGCTCCACCTCGACCCAGTCGCGCCGCCGGGACAGCGGGGTCTCCGGGTTGCTGTCGGCGTCCTCCGGATCGAACGTCTTGGGCGAGAAGTCGTCCACCTCGGGCAGCTCGACGGGCAGCATCGACTCGGGCAGCGCGATCGCCGCCCCGGTCTCGTCGTACACGATCGGGAACGGCTCGCCCCAGTAACGCTGCCGGGAGAACAGCCAGTCCCGCAGCCGCCAGGTCACCGCGCCGGCGCCGTGCCCGTTGGCCTCCAGCCACTCGGTGATCCGGGCCTTGGCGTCGGCCACCGACAGGCCGTTCAGGTCCAGGCCGTGCTCGGGCGCGGCGCTGTTGATCGCCGGGCCGTCCCCGATCCACGCCTTGCCGTCGAAGCCCTCGGCCGGCTGCACGGTGCGCACGATCGGCAGCTCGAAGACCTCGGCGAAGTCCCAGTCCCGCTCGTCCTGGGCGGGCACCGCCATGATCGCGCCGGTGCCGTAGCCGGCCAGCACGTAGTCGGCGATGAAGATCGGGATACGCCCGCCGGTGACCGGGTTGGTGGCGTACGCGCCGACGAAGACGCCGGTCTTCTCCTTGGTCTCCGCCTGCCGCTCCACGTCCGTCTTGGCCGCGGCCGCCTTCCGGTACGCCTCGACGGCGGCCCGCGGGCTGGCGTGCCCGCCGGTCCAGACGTCCCTCGTCCCCTCCGGCCAGGTGGCCGGGACCAGCACGTCGACCAGTTCGTGCTCGGGGGCCAGCACCATGTAGGTGGCGCCGAAGACGGTGTCCGGCCGGGTCGTGAACACCCGCACCGGGGCGGCGTCGGTCGGGAAGTCGATGTGCGCGCCCGTGGACCGGCCGATCCAGTTGCGCTGCATCATCTTGATCGGCTCGGGCCAGTCCAGCGTCTCCAGGTCCGCCAGCAGCCGGTCCCCGTACGCGGTGATCCGCATCATCCACTGCTTCAGCTTGCGCTTGAAGACCGGGAAGTTGCCCCGCTCGGAGCGGCCGTCGGCGGTGACCTCCTCGTTGGCCAGCACGGTGCCCAGCCCCGGGCACCAGTTCACCGGCGCCTCCGAGACGTACGCCAGCCGGTGGTCGTCGACGATCGCCCGACGCTCGGTCACGGTCAGCTCGGCCCACGGACGGCCGTCCGGGGTGGGCCGGGTGCCCCCCTCGAACTCGGCGATCAGCTCGGCGACCGGCCGTGCCCTGCCGGCCTGCGGGTCGTACCAGGAGTTGAAGACCTGCAGGAAGATCCACTGGGTCCAGCGGTAGAAGTCGGTGTCGATGGTGGCCACCGAGCGCCGCTCGTCGTGGCCCAGCCCCAGCCGGCGCAACTGCGCCTTGTACCGCTGGATGTTCGCCTCGGTGGTGGTCCGGGGGTGGGTGCCGGTCTGCACCGCGTACTGCTCGGCGGGCAGGCCGAACGCGTCGAAGCCCATCGCGTGCAGCACGTTGCGCCCGGCCATCCGCTGGTAGCGGGCGTAGCAGTCGGTGCCGATGTAGCCCAACGGATGGCCGACGTGCAGGCCGGCGCCCGACGGGTACGGGAACATGTCCAGCACGTACAGCTTCTCGGCACCCGCCCGGGGGTGGTCCGGGTCGGCCAGCGGGCCGGTCGGGTTCGGCGCGTGGAAGGTGCCCTCCCGCTCCCAGGTGTCCTGCCAGCGGTGCTCGATCTCCTCGGCCATGGCCGAGGTGTACCGGAACGGGGGGATGTCGGTCGCCGGTGCGGCTGCCTCACTCATGGCGTCTCCTCGGCGCGGGTCATGTCGGAAATGGGGAGGTCTGCTGCGGGCACAAAAAAGCCCCTCGCGCAGGAGGGGCGGCCGTGCTGTCGCGCGTTCAGCGCATCAGCACGGCTCGGTAAGAAGCAGGAAGACTCCGGCCATGCCGGCAGTGTACCTCGCCGGGCCGCCGGCCAGCTCCCCCGCACCACAGGGCGGGACTCATCCCCCGGTCCGGCGAATATTCCGGGCGTAACCGACCGAGCGCCTGCGAGGGTCGGCGACAACGAGAAACATGGTTAGCCTGAGAGACCAGTGAGAATTTTGCGGCAAACGAGGCTCGGCGACGCGAACCCAACGGCGGGTCCAGGTGCTCTATACAGAGCTGCCGTCCAGGCGACGAGGAGGAGGCCCGTGACACAACAGACCTGGGACGAGGTGGGCGGTCTGCTGCCGCACGACGAGTTCCGCGCCGCCAGCGAGGCCATCGTGGCCAACATCGAGCAGGTCATCGAGGGCAAGACGGCCACCGTCCGGCTCGCCCTGGCCGTCCTGCTCGCCGAGGGTCATCTGCTGATCGAGGACGTACCCGGCGTCGGCAAGACCAAACTCGCCAAGGCCCTCGCGCGCTCGATCGACTGTTCGGTGCGCCGGATCCAGTTCACGCCCGACCTGCTGCCCAGCGACGTCACCGGAGTCAGCGTCTACAACCAGGAGACGCACGACTTCGAGTTCCGTCCGGGCGCGGTCTTCGCCAACCTGGTGGTCGGCGACGAGATCAACCGGGCCTCGCCGAAGACCCAGTCGGCGCTGCTGGAGTGCATGGAGGAGCGGCAGGTCACCGTCGACGGGGTGACGTACCAGCTGCAGACCCCGTTCATGGTGATCGCGACGCAGAACCCGATCGAGATGGAGGGGACGTACCCGCTGCCGGAGGCGCAGCGCGACCGGTTCACCGCCCGGATCGCGATGGGCTACCCGGACCCGGGAGCGGAGCTGGCCATGCTGGACGGACACGGGGCCACCGACCCGCTGCAGGGGCTGCGGCCGGTCTCCGACGCGGCCACCGTCCGCCAGCTCATCGGCCACGTTCGGCAGGTGCACGTCGCCGACGCGGTCAAGCAGTATGCGATCGACCTGGTCACCGCCACCCGCGAGTCGCCCGACCTGCGGCTCGGCGCGTCTCCGCGGGCCACCCTCCAGCTGCTGCGCACGGCCCGCGCGGTGGCCGCCCTCGAGGGACGCGACTACGTCCTCCCGGACGACCTGCAGGTACTCGCGGTGCCGGTGCTGGCGCACCGGATCATCCCGACCGCCGACGCCCAGCTCGCCCGCCGCACCACCGACGCGATCGTCGCCGAGCTGGTGCACCGGCTGCCGCTGCCGCACGACCGCAAGCGCTCGCCGTACGACACCCGGCCCGGCAACAACGGTCACGGGCCGTTCGAGCCGCGGAGGCCGTGAGGTGCGCGACGGGCTGCGCGGGCTGACCACCCGCGGCCGCTCCTTCCTGGCGGCCGCGGTCGCCGCCGCGCTCTCCGCCGCGATCCTCGGTGAGAAGGATCTGCTCCGGGTGGCCGTCCTGCTCGCCGTCCTGCCCCTGCTCGCGGCGGCCTACGTGGGGCGCAGCCGCTACAAGCTCGCCTGCAACCGGTCCCTCGAACCGCACCGGGTGCCGGTGGGGGCCAGCTCCCGGGTGGTGCTGCGCCTGCAGAACCTGTCCCGTCTGCCCACCGGCACCCTGCTGCTGGAGGACCGGCTGCCGTACGCGCTGGGCAGCCGGCCGCGGGTGGTGCTGGAGCGGCTCGGCGCGCACCAGGCCAGCTCGGTGGCGTACACCGTCCGGGCCGACGTGCGCGGCCGGTACGAGGTGGGGCCGCTGGTGATCCGGCTGACCGACCCGTTCGGGCTCTGCGAGCTGAGCCGGTCCTTCCCCAGCACCGACCATCTCACGGTGATCCCGCAGGTCACCCCGCTGCCCGTGGTGCGCCTGCCCGGCGAGTACGCGGGCAGCGGCGACAGCCGGGCCCGCTCGGTCGCCGTGCACGGCGAGGACGACGCCGCCACCCGGGAGTACCGGATGGGTGACGACCTGCGCCGGGTGCACTGGAAGTCGACCGCCCGCACCGGTGAGCTGATGGTGCGCCGGGAGGAGCAGCCCTGGGAGAGCCGGGCCACGGTCGTGCTGGACACCCGGGCCTACGGCCACCGGGGCGACGGCCCGACGGCGAGCTTCGAGTGGTCGGTCTCCGCCGCCGCGAGCATCGCCGTGCACCTGCGCCAGGCCGGGTACAAGCTGCGCCTGGTCACCGGCGGTGGCGCGGACGTGGACGCGAGCGAGGCGGGCGGCGAGGGTCTGCTCCTCGACCACCTCGCCCAGGTGCACCTGGACAGGCACGGCGAGATCACCTCGCTGGTGCAGCGGGTCCGGCAGCGGGCCGACGGCGGCCTGATCATCGCGCTGTTCGGCACGCTGAGCACGGCCGAGGCGGAGCTGCTGGCCAGCCTGCGCGGCAACGGCGCCACCTGTGTGGGCTTCCTGTTGGACAGCACCACCTGGCTCAACCTCCCGACCAAGGCCAGAGCCGAGGCGGAGCACGCGCACGGCACCACCGCGCTGGCGCTGATGCAGAGCGGCTGGCGGGTGATCGGGGTGGAGCACGGCAGCCGGCTGCCGGTGCTCTGGCCGCAGGCGGCCCGCGGCTCGCAGGGCTTCGCGCTGCGGGCGGCGCTGGCCGAGACGGTCGCCGGAGGCATGCGATGACCGGAAGGGTGGACCCGTGACCGCAACCCGCAACCTCGGCTTCGTCGCCGCGGCGGCGACCCTGCTGGCTGCGGCACCGCTGTCGGCGATCTTCCAGCGCTGGACGTGGCTGGTCCAGGCGGCCATCGTGGTCGCCATCGTGGCCGGCGCCGCCGCGCTGAGCCGGCTGGCCCGCGCCCCCCTGTGGGGTCAGGTCCTCGCCATGCTGGCGGGCCTCACGCTCGGCCTGACCTGGATCTTCCCGGGCGGCACCGAGCTGCTCGCGTTCGTGCCGACCCCGGCGACGTTCGCCCACTTCGGCGAGCTGTTGGGCAGCTCCGTGCAGGACATGCGCTCGTACGGCGTGCAGGTGCCGGACGTCGACTCCCTGCTCTTCCTCACCGTGCTCGGCGTCGGCGGCGTGGCCGTGGTGGTGGACGTGCTCGCCGTCGGGCTGCGCCGGCCGGCGCTGGCGGGCCTGCCGATGCTGGCGATCTACTCGGTGCCGGTGGCGGTCTACGTGGACAGCGTCCCGGCCACCCCGTTCGTGGTGGGTGCCTGCGGCTACCTGTGGTTGCTGGTCACCGACAACGTGGACCGGGTACGCCGGTTCGGCCGCCGGTTCACCGGCGACGGCCGCGACGTGGACGTCTGGGAGGCGTCGCCGCTGGCGGCGGCGGGCCGCCGGCTGGCCGTGGTGGGGGTGGTCCTCGCCGTCGCGGTGCCGCTGGTCGTGCCCGGGATGACCGGCGGGCTGATGAACACGGTCGCCAACGGCAACGGCGAGGGCAACGGGCGGCCGGGGCAGGGCGGCAGCCCGGGCCGGATCGACCTCTTCGCCGCGCTCAGCGGCCAGCTCAACCAGTCCGAGGAGACCGAGCTGGTCAAGGTGACCACCAACGAGCCGGCCCCGTTCTACCTGCGCTTCGGAGTGGCCGACGAGCTGCGCCCGGACGGCTTCCGGGTCCGCGTCCCCACCGGACGGTCGGTGACCCGGAACCTGCCCGACCCGACGGGGCGCGGTGGACGGGGCGTCGCCCAGCGGGGCTACCACGCCTCCGTCGAGGTGTCGAAGAACCTCAACATGCCGCTGCTGCCGTTCTACGCCGAGCCGGTGAAGACGGACAACCTCAGCGGCAACTGGTTGTACGACCCGAACCTGCAGATCGTCTTCTCCAACCGGGAGAACTCCCGGGGGAAGCGTTACGCGTTCGACTACATCCGCTCGACGTACAGCCCGTCGGTGCTCCGCGCGGCGCCGTCCCTGCCGGCCGACGACCCGGTGCTGCGCGGGCAGACCGTCACCCCGTCGGTGCAGGCGGTCGACAAGCTGGTCGCCCAACTGGTGAAGGGCCGGCAGAACGACTACGACAGGGTCCGGGCGATCTACGACTACTTCTCGGCGGAGAACGGCTTCACGTACTCGCTGTCCACCAAGGGCGGCACCGGCGGCGACGACATCACCAACTTCCTCGACACCAAGGTCGGTTTCTGCCAGCAGTACGCCGCGGCGATGGCCTGGCTGGTCCGGGCCGCCGGCATCCCGGCCCGGGTGGCGTTCGGCTTCACCAACGGCAGCAGCTCCGACGGTGGCCGGTACGTGCTGACCAACCGAAACCTGCACGCGTGGACCGAGGTCTACTTCGGTGGGATCGGCTGGGTGCCGTTCGACGCGACTCCGGCGACGAGCATCCAGGGCTCGGTCCGGTCGGCCTGGGCGCCGGACACCGACGCTCCGGAGGAGGTGAGCCCGTCGGCCGGCACCTCCGCCGGCCCGGGCGGGGTGGACGCGTCGGCCGGCCCGAACGGCCCGGATCGCCTGGACAAGGACATCGATCAGGGTCTCAGCATCGGGGCGGGCGGCCCGAATCAGCAGACGCCGGTCTGGCCGTGGTGGCTCGGCGGGACGCTCGTCCTGCTGGCGCTGCTCGCGGTGCCGGCGTTGCGCCGGTCGGCGTTGCGCCGGCGCCGGCGGGCACGGGCGACCGCGCCGGCGGCCACCGTGCTGACCGCTGTGCCGACTCCTCGGGGCGGCGCCCGGGACGTCACCGTCGGGGTGGACGCGGAGCGGGCTCGCGCGGACGCGCACGCCGCCTGGGACGAGCTGCTCGACACGCTGGTGGACTACGAGGTACGCGTCGACCGGACGGAAACCCCGCGGACCACCGCCGAGCGGCTGGTCCGGGAGAGCCTCGCCGAGGACACCGACGCGGTGAGCGGGGTGCGGCTTCTCGGACGGGCCGAGGAGCGGGCGCGGTACGCGCGTGAACCGCTCACCGGTGAGGCGCTGCACCCGGCCCTGCGGTCGGTACGCACCACCCTGGCCGCCCGCGCCGACCGGCGTACCCGGATCATGGCCGCCCTGCTGCCGCCGTCGGTGCTGCTGCACTGGCGTACCGCGGTGGCGGACGGGTCCACCCGGCTGGTCGCCATCACCGGGCAGGTGCGGGACCGGCTGCTGCGCTGGAACCCGCGCCGGCTGCTGGCGGGCCGCCCGGTCCGCTGACGGTCCGCCCGTCCGCCGACGCTCCCCCGCCGGCGGACGGGCGGTCGCCGCCCGGACGGGTGTGCGGGGCTGACGGTTCGGGGCAGGGCAGGGCGGAGGAGAGGCCGGAGCCCGGCGCCGGGCCTGATCAGCGACGGCGCGCCGCGCTGGGGCGCTCGGCGCGGACCGACTCGGTCAGGGACGGGACGTGGTCAGCGGTGCCCCTCCGGGCGCTGCCGCCAACGGTCCTCCATCCGGTCGAGGAAGGAGCCCCGCCGGCCGGTCCGGCTGCGGGTCCGCCGGCTGGTCGTGCCGCCCACCACGTGCAGGTCGGGCGACTGGGAGCGGCGGTGCGACTGCACCGCGTAAATCAGTGAGGCCAGCATGACGACGAAGCCCGCCACGGCCACCGGGGTCGTCTTGATCACGGCACCGTAGATCAGCAGGGCCAGACCAACGATGACCACGCCGGCAGCGACGAGCACGCGACGCCGCGCGTGGAAACGCGGGTCGCTGGCGCGCACGGCCGAGGCGAACTTGGGGTCCTCGGCAAGCGACCGCTCGATCTGCTCGAACAGCCGCTGCTCGTGCTCCGAGAGCGGCACGGCACTCCTCCCCGGTCACGTGGGTCGACCCGGGCGGGCCGACAGACCGTGGCAGCCAACCGGCTGCTTGCCGTCAAGTCTACGAGGGGCCTCGCGCGTCGGAAAGCGGGACGACCTACGGCCGGGTCGGTTTTTCGGCTCGTCGTGGATCACGCCTGCTGAGAAGACTGGCCGGACCTATGACGGACCGCCCGAATCGGGCGGCCGCAGCGTCCGCCGCCGCCTCCGCCTCCCGCCAGCCGCGCTCCGGCTCGCCCAGGGTGAGCTGGCGTGGCGTCTCCTCCGCGGCGGCCAGCCCCTCCATCCGTACCCCGACCAGGCGGATCGGCTCACCGGGGGCCAGCGCTGTCCACAGGGCCCAGGACGTGTCGAACATCTCCCGCGCGGTGTCGGTGGGCACGGAGAGGGTGCGCGAGCGGCTGACGGTGCGGAAGTCGGCCAGCCGGACCTTGAGCGACACCGTCCGGCCGACCTGCCCGGCCGCCCGCAGCCGGGCACCGACCTTCTCGGCCAGGGCCAGCAGGGACCGGCGGATCTCCGCCGGGTCGGTCACGTCGATGTCGAAGGTCACCTCCGCGCCGATCGACTTCTCCGCCTGCTCGGGAGAGACCCGGCGGGGGTCCCGCCCCCAGGACAGCTCGTGCAGGTGGGTCGCGGCGGCCTCGCCGACCGCCCGGCGGAGCAGGCCCAGCGGCGCCTCGGCCAGGGCGCCGACGGTGTGCAGGCCGAGCCGGCGCAGCGCCTCGGCGGACCGCTCCCCCACCCCCCAGAGCGCGTCCACCGGCAGCGGGTGGAGGAACTCGATCACCCGGGCGGCGGGTACCACCAGCAGGCCGTCCGGCTTGGCCCGGGTGGAGCCCAGCTTGGCCACGAACTTGCTCGGTGCCACCCCGACCGAGCAGGTCAGCTCCTGCTCCTCGGCGACCCGGCGGCGGATCATCCGGGCGATCTCCACGGGCGGGCCGAACAGCTTGCGGGCGCCGGCCACGTCGAGGAACGCCTCGTCCAGGGAGAGCGGCTCGACCAGCGGGGTGACGTCCCGGAAGATCCGCATGACCGCCCGCGACGCCGCGGAGTACTGGCTGAAATCCGGCGGCAGGTAGACCGCGTGCGGGCAGAGCGCCCGGGCCCGGGCGGTGGGCATGGCGCTGCGGACGCCGTACCGGCGGGCCTCGTAGCTGGCCGAGCTGACCACCCCGCGCGGCCCGACGCCGCCCACCACGACCGCCCGGCCGCGCAGCTCGGGGCGACGGCGCACCTCTACCGAGGCGAAGAAGGCGTCCATGTCGACGTGCAGGATCGGGCAGCCGGTGTCGTCGGCGTCCGGCCCGAAGCGCGGATCACCGCCTCGGGGCAACGACTGGCTGCGGCCCATTCCCGCAGGCTAGCCGCCGGGTCCGACAACCCGGCCGGTCAGCCCCGCACCACCAGCAGCGGGATCGTCATCTCGGCGGCGGTGTCGGCGCCGTGGTACGCCACCAGCCGCGACACCATCGGCTTCTCCGACCGGGTGGCCACCACGGCGTACGTGCCCCGGCAGACCACCACCACGTCGCCGATCCGGCGCAGGTGCTCCTCGGGCACCGGCCCGAACCAGCCGGTGGCCACCGCCTCGTCCCGGGTCGCCACCCGGGCCGCGTCGCCGAGCACCGCCGACCAGGCGGCCACCACGTCGGCCGCGGCGCCGGGCTCGACGTGCAGGTAGCGGACCCGCGGCTCACCGGCGACCACCCGGACGCCGGCCCGCAGCCGCGGATCGGTGTCCAGGTCGATGCGGTGCCCGTCGGGCACGTTGAGCTGGCCGTGGTCGGCGGTGACCAGCAGTGCGGTGTCCGGCGGCAGCCCGTCGACCAGCCGGGCGAGCAGCCGGTCGACCTCGGCGACGGCGAGCCGCCAGGGGACGGAGTCGACGCCGCTGAGGTGCCCCCGCTGGTCCAGGTCGGGGTGGTAGCCGGAGACCAGGGTCGGCCCGGCGCCGGCCGCGAGGGCGGTGAGCATGCGCGCGGCGAGGGCGTCGACGTCCGACGCGCCCCGGTAGTCGCCGCCCCGGTTGGCGGCGAGGGTGAGGCCGCTGCCGGCGTACTCGGGCCGGCTGACCACGGTCACCGCGACCCCGGCGGCGCGGGCCCGCTCGTACCAGGTGGGGACGGGTTGCCAGCGCAGCGGCTCCGGGTCGTGAGCCCACTCGATGTGGCTGAGCACCCGGTCGGTGTCGGGGACCCGGACCGTGAAGCCGAGCACCCCGTGCGCGCCGGAGGCGGTACCGGTGCCGAGGCTCACCAGGCTGGTCGGCGTGGTCGACGGGAAGCCCGCGGTGAGCGGGACGCCGACGGCGGCGGTCAGGCCCGCGAGGGTCGGGGCGTACGGGGCGGCGGTGGGGATCTGGTACCAGCCGAGCCCGTCGACCAGCAGCACGGCGACCCGGCGCACCCCGGCCAGCCGCGGGTGCAGGCCGAGCAAGTCGGTCGCCCCGGGCACCCCGAGCATCGCGCAGGCGCTGGGCAGCACGTCGGCGAGGCTGCCGCCGCCGTAGCGGGGCGCGACCGGGTCGAGGGGGCCGACCGCCGGGCCGGTCATGCCGGCCGGCGGGCGAACAGGTGTAGTTGGGCGGCGAGGTCCCGGTACGGCGGCCGGGCCGCCAGGGCCCGCTCCAGCTCGACGAGGGCGGCCGGCTGGCCGTCCGCCACGGCGGCGGGAAGCAGGTCGGCCAGGACGCGTACCCCGTGGATCTCCTCGACGACGAGCCCGGCGGCGGCGAGCAGCGCGGCGGCACCCTCGGCGTCGTACCGCCGGCGCAGCGTGTCGCGGGGACCGGCGGTGCCGTCCGGGTCGACGGCGAGCGTGGCGGCGACGTCGAGGTGGCCGGTCATCGCCCGGGTGAGCACGGCGGCGGCCCGGCCGGCGACCAGGACGCTGGCCGCGCCGCCGGGGCGCAGCGCGGTGACCAGGGCGGCCACCACCGGGGCCGGGGCGTCGACCACCTCCAGCACGGAGTGGCAGAGAACCAGGTCGGCGGTGGCCGGCTCGATCAGTCCGGCGAGCGCGTCGCCGTCCCCCTGCACCGCGTGCACCCGGTCGGCGACCCCGGCCTCGGCGGCCCGGCGGGTCAGCGCGGCGAGCGCGTCGGGGCTGGCGTCGACCACGGTGACCCGGTGGCCGGCCTCGGCGAGCGGGACGGCGAAGCCGCCGGTCCCGCCGCCGACGTCGAGCACGGTGAGCTGCTCGCCGGCCCGCCGGTCCAGCTCGGCCCGGAGCACCGCCCAGATCACGGCGGTACGGGGGGTCAGGGTTCGGGTCTGCTCCACCCCGCCGAGCCTAGTCACCCGCGCCAGCGGGGTCAGGACTCGCCGCCTCCGGCGGGGTCCTCCTCGGCGCGGGAGCGGCGGGCGTTGGCCACCGGCCCGTCGGTCACCGGGTACTCGTGCAGCTCGGTGTCGTGCGTCGGGACCCAGTCCGCACCGAGTCGGGTCCGGCGGGCGTTCGCGACGCCACGGTAGGTGTTGCTCCCCGTCATCGTTTCCACCTTTCCTGCGCGGGCCACTCTGCCCGCACGGGCGGACCGTATCTCCGGCCCGTCGATGCCGGAAACGGAGATGTGGCCGACGACATGCCCGCAGGCGGGCCGGTGTGGCGAAGATCTCCGCGACGGGGACCTGTTGCCGGCCCGCCGTCGACCGGATCAGGCTGACCGGATGGTCGTCCTGCTCACCGCCTTCGGCATCGTGCTGCTCGGCGCCCTCGCGCAGGCGGTCAGCGGCTTCGGCTACGCGCTGGTCACCGTCCCGCTGCTCGCCGCCACGCTGGACCCGCGCAGCGCCGTCGTGGTCTCCGCGCTGACCGGCATCGGGGTGACCCTGATCGCGGCGGTACGCGAGCGCGCGTTCGCCCGCTGGCCGGTGGCGCTGGCGCTCACCGGGACCGCCCTGCTCGGGCTGCCGGTCGGCCTGCTGGTGCTGGCGTACGCCCCGGAGCGGCTGCTCAGCGCGGTGATCGCGGTGGTGGTGCTCGGCTGCGTCGCGCTGGTGTGGTCCGGCGCCCGGATCCGCACCGGCCCGGTCGGGCTCGGGGCGGTCGGCGTGCTGGTGGGCGTGCTCACCGCCGCCACCGGCACCAACGGGCCGCCGCTGGTCGCCGCCTTCCACTCGCTCGACTACGACCCGCGTACCTTCCGGGCCACCATCGCCGCGACCTTCGCCGGCACCGGTCTGATGGGACTCGGCGGGTTCGTCGCGACCGGTCAGCTGCACGCCGACGTGGTGCGCACGGCACTGGTCGCGCTCCCCGCCGTGCCGCTGGGCTGGTGGCTGGGCAACCGGCTGTTCCACCGGCTCGACCCGGCGGTGTTCCGGCGGCTGGTTCTGGTCGGGCTGCTCGGCAGCGCCGGCGTGGCGCTGGCGGGCCTGGCCGGGTGACGCCGGGTCAACGGAAGTCGCGGGACGCCGGGGTGACCGGCGGGTCGATCGCGTCCAGCCGGTCGGCGGTGAGGCTGGTGACCCCCTCGTGCCGCTGCAACCGCCCCCGCACCACCAGGGCCGCGCTGGTCCGGGCCACCCGCCGGTAGCGCTGCCACAGCCCCGGCGAGCAGGTGACGTTGAGCATTCCGGTCTCGTCCTCCAGGTTGAGGAAGGTGACCCCGCCCGCGGTCGCCGGCCGCTGCCGGTGGGTGACGATCCCGCCGACCCGGATCCGCTGCCCCGGCTCCACCCGCCCGAGCCGGGCGATCGGCACCGCGCCCAGGGCGGCCAGTCGCTCCCGGATGAACCGGGCCGGGTGGCTCTCCGGGGACAGGCCGGTGGCCCAGACGTCGGCGACCAGGCGGTCCACCGCCTCCATCCCGGGCAGGGTGGGCGGCGCCGCGCCGGTCACCGTGCCGGGCAGCCGACCCGGCCGGTCCTGGGCCGCCGCGCCGGCGGCCCAGAGGGCCTGCCGCCGGGTCAGCCCGAAACCGGCGAAGGCGTCCGCGGTGGCCAGCGCCTCCAGTTGCGCGGCGGTCAGGCCGACCCGACGGGCCAGATCCGGCATGTCCCGGTACGGCCCGTGGGCCGTCCGCTCCGCCTCGATCCGCTCGGCCACGTCGTCGCCGAGGGTGCGTACGCCGCCGAGCCCGAGCCGGACCGCCGGGCCGCCCAGCCCCCAGGCGTGCGGCGGCTCCCCCGGCTGGCTGCCCCACCGGGTCTCCGGCGTGGACTCCAGCACCGCCCGGGCGCCGCTGGCGTTGATGTCCGGCCGGCGCACCTCGACGCCGTGCCGGCGGGCGTCGTCGACCAGGGTCTGCGGCGAGTAGAAGCCCATCGGCTGGGCGTTCAGCAGGGCGGCCAGGAACGGCGCCGGGTGGTAGCGCTTGAGCCAGGAGCTGGCGTACACCAGGTAGGCGAAGCTCATCGCGTGGCTCTCCGGGAAGCCGTAGCTGGCGAAGGCGGTGAGCTTGCGGTAGACGTCGTCGGCCAGCTCGCCGGTGATGCCCCGCTCGGCCATCCCGGCGTAGAGCCGGTCGGCGATCTGTGCCATCCGCTCCACCGAGCGCTTCGCCCCCATCGCCCGGCGCAGCTGGTCCGCCCCCGCCGCGTCGAAACCGGCCAGGTCGATGGCGAGCTGCATGAGCTGCTCCTGGAACAACGGCACGCCGAGGGTCTTCTCCAGCGCGTTGCGCATCAGCGGGTGCGGGAAGGTGACCGGCTCCTCGCCGTTCTTGCGCCGGATGTACGGGTGCACCGAGCCGCCCTGGATCGGGCCGGGGCGGATCAGCGCCACCTCCACCACCAGGTCGTAGAACTCCCGGGGCTTGAGCCGGGGAAGGGTGGCCATCTGGGCGCGGCTCTCCACCTGGAACACCCCGACCGAGTCGGCCCGGCAGAGCATGTCGTAGACCTCCGGATCGTCCAGGGTCATGTCGCCCAGGTCCAGGCTCATGCCGATCATGTCGTAGCCGTAGTGCAGCGCGGAGAGCATGCCGAGGCCGAGCAGGTCGAACTTGACCAGGCCGACGGCGGCGCAGTCGTCCTTGTCCCACTGCAGGACGCTGCGCCCGGGCATCCGGCCCCACTCCACCGGGCAGACCTCGATCACCGGCCGGTCGCAGATCACCATGCCGCCGGAGTGGATGCCCAGGTGCCGGGGGAAGGTCTGCAACTCGTTGGCGTACGCGACGACCTCCTCGGGGATGTCCTCGACGTCGACCGAGGCGACCGACCCCCAACGGTCGATCTGCTTGCTCCAGGCGTCCTGCTGCCCGGGCGAGAAACCGAACGCCTTGGCCACGTCCCGCACCGCCGACCGCGGCCGGTACGAGATGACGTTGGCGACCTGGGCGGTGTGCTCCCGGCCGTACCGGGCGTAGACGTGCTGGATCACCTCCTCCCGGCGGTCGGACTCGATGTCCACGTCGATGTCGGGCGGGCCGTCGCGTTCCGGGGCGAGGAAGCGTTCGAAGAGCAGCCGGTGCCGGACCGCGTCCACGTTGGTGATCCGCAGCGCGTAGCAGACCGCCGAGTTGGCCGCCGAGCCCCGACCCTGGCAGTAGATGTCCTGCTCCCGGCAGAAGGCGACGATGTCGTAGACCACCAGGAAGTAGCCGGGGAAGCCGAGCTCGTCGATCATCCGCAGCTCGTGCTCCAGCTGTGCGTACGCCTCGGGGTGCGCCTCGGGCGGCCCGTACCGCTCCCGGGCGCCGGTCATGGTGAGGTGGCGCAGCCAGCTCATCTCGGTGTGCCCGGGCGGCACCGGGTACGCCGGCAGTGCCGGCGCGACCAGTTGCAGGTCGAAGGCGAGTTCCGCGCCGAACTCGGCGGCCCGGGACACCGCTCCCGGGTACGCGGCGAAGCGCGCCGCCATCTCCACGCCGCTGCGCAGGTGGGCGGTGGCGGCGGCGGGCAGCCAACCGTCGATCTCGTCCAGACTGCGCCGGGCCCGGACCGCGGCCAGGGTGGTGGCGAGCCGACGCCGGCCCGGGGTGGCGTAGTGCACGTTGTTGGTGGCCACCGTGGGCAGCCCCGCCGCGGCGGCCAGCTCGGCCAGGGCGTCGTTGCGGTCGGCGTCGACCGGGTGCCCGTGGTCGGTCAGCTCCACCGCCACCGTCTCGGCGCCGAACAGCGCGGTGAGCCGGTCCAGCTCCCGGGCGGCCGCGTCGACCCCCTCGGTGAGCAGGGCGGCGGGCACGTGCCCCTTGCGGCAGCCGGTGAGCACCAGCACGTGGTCGCGGAGTTCCTCGGCGACCTCCTCCAGCTCGCCGTAGACCGGG
This sequence comes from Micromonospora mangrovicola, assembly GCF_047200535.1. NCBI lineage: Bacteria > Bacillati > Actinomycetota > Actinomycetes > Micromonosporales > Micromonosporaceae > Micromonospora > Micromonospora mangrovicola. The sequence goes on from NZ_JBJZOG010000036.1 coordinate 64,030, forward strand.
CGGCCCTTCTCGCCGCCGCGCAGTTGGGCGCGGGAGATGGTGGCGGCCAGCCGGGCGTACCCCTCGTGGCCGTGGGCGAGCACCAGCAGGTGCGCACCGAGCGGGTCGGGCTCGCCGTTCTGCGGGCCGGGCAGCCCGAGGGAGAGCTCCGCGCCGAAGACGGTCGGCAGGTGCAGCGCGCGGGCCGCCTCGGCGAAGCGCACCACCCCGTAGAAACCGTCGTGGTCGGTGACGGCGAGCGCGGTGAGGCCCAGCCGGGCGGCCTCCTCGGCCAGCTCCTCCGGATGGCTGGCGCCGTCGAGGAAGCTGAAGTTGGAGTGCGCGTGCAGTTCCGCGTAGGGCACCGTGCCGTCCGGCCGGGGCAGCTCGGGGGCCTCGTACTGCTGCCGCTTGCGGCTCCACGCCGGGGAGTCGCCGCCGTCGGCGTCGACCGCGAGGGGATCCACCACGTGCAGGTGACGCTCACCCCGGGACCGCCCTTTGCCGGACCGCCCGTCGCCGGACCGTCCGGAGAGCACCCGCTCCAGCTCCGACCAGGGCATCTTCGGGTTGTGGAAGCTCACCGCCCCACCCCTCGCCCAAGGGGTGTCGAGATCTTGGAAGGTTTCGGCCCTTGGCGGGGCCTGGATCTTCCAAGATCTTTCGCGCTGGCCGTGCGGACCGGACGGCGGATGACTGGCGGCCGCCTACGAACTTGATGACGTGGATGAATCACGGCATCGG
>NZ_JBJZOG010000037.1:0-64011 GCF_047200535.1 Micromonospora mangrovicola
CGGCCCACTCCGAGCACACGGTCGCCATCACCGAGGACGCCCCCTTGGTGCTCACCCGGCGTGAACCGGAGGACTCCGCAACGAGGGTTGATTCCGCCAGTCGTCTATCTGCTATAGACGCCTAGCACGCCAACGGCAGGTGCCTGGTCGGTAGCGGATCACAGGTGCCAACCGGGCGCAGCGCCGAACAGATCCACTAGCCCGCTGCTTTCGCGCCAAGCCGGCAACCCTCCGGCGGAGTGTGACTCCGGCCGCGCCTTCGCGCAGGGCGGTCCACGTAGCAACGAGCCCGCATCGTCCCTGGTGAGGGCGATGCGGGCATCGCTAAATCGGGCATCTCCCATGAAATGTCCTGCGGTGGGCCGGACGCGTCGCCGCGAACACCGCCTATCACTTTCGCCGGTGACCCACTACCGGCGCGTTTGACCAGGTCACGGGTGCGGGGTGGTGCCCGATGAACACTATCCGCCGTCGCCCGGAAGCTCCGGCAACCTTCGCCTCGGCCGTCTGGACCGGTTTGCACCTGCCAGCACGCCAGGCCGTCCGCCACGAGCTTGTCACCGCCCTGATCGCGGAGTTGCACGATGCGCTCACCAACACCACGACCTCGGACACCGAGGCGTACGAGGTATTCGTCCGCGCGGTAGCGCTCCTCAACGTGTACGTCGTCGGGGAGGAACGCCGATGAGCCGACCAGATCCTCCGCCGACCCGGTTCGACGACGCCGAGAAGATCAACCCATTCCAGGCCCTCGTCGACCTTCACGACCACGCGACAGGGCATCCGTTGCGGCCGTCCCGCGACGAGGCGCTGACTGACTTGGCGCTGTCCGCCGCCGTGGTGTCCTGGTTGAGTCGATGGCAACCAGCCATGATCCACGCGGCGCTGCGAGCCGGTGCTGCCGTCGCGGATGTCGCTGCCGCGACAGGGCTGGGCACCGACGAGGTGGTCCACCGCTGGGAGCGGTGGAGCGATGTCCAGACCCGCGTGGTCATCGACGGACATTCTCTGCTCGACCCGGACGAGGTCCGGACAATCCGCCGGCGGATCGGAAGGCGGTGACCTATGAACCCGACCCGATTCGCACGGAACGCCAGCACGGTGGCGGTGGCGTCCATCGCAGCATGGTCCTCCTGGAGCCACATGGTCCATGTCGCGTTGACATTCGGCGAACGTCCGGAGGTTGCCTATGTGCTGCCGATCTCGGTCGACGGGATGCTCATCGTCGCGTCGACCGAGATGATGGACGACAAGCGCGCGGGACGTCCGGTCCGCTGGTCGGCTCGGACTGCCTTCCTCGCCGGTGTCGGTGCCAGCGTTGCGGCGAACATCGCCGCAGCTCAACCCACCCTCGGTGCCCGTATCGTCGCGGCCTGGCCCGCCGTCGCACTGCTCCTCGTGGTCGAAATGCTGTCTCGCGCCCGCCAACCAGACATGTCCAAACGAGTGGCCAGCAGTCCCCGCGAGGGCGGCACAGCAAGCCCTCTCGGTAAAGCAGGACAGGACGATGCGGCACCCGACGCCGCTTCGGCCACCGAGAAGTCCATGACGGCGCGGACATCAGATGCACCTTCACGATCACGCACACCGGGGCCTCGCCGCCAGCACGGTGAGCGGACATCCGACGCCTTACTGAGGATCCAGGCAGAACGGCCAGACGCGAGCCTGACGGACATCGCCACGCACCTCGGGGTGACCGAACGACATGTCCGCAGGCTCCTCAACTCCGCGCTGACCGAGTCCGAATAGGCGGCCCCGGACACGTGTGTCGGGCTCCACTTGATGCGTGACGGATCGCTGCCACTTGATCCGTGACACGTCCGGCTAGAACAAGTTCTCGATGGTGAGGGTAGCCGGGGCGGTCATGCCGGCGGCGCCCACGATTTGATCCAGGTGAGGAACTGCAGGGCTCCGGTCCTGACCGCCGGATTGGGACGTTGAGTCAGTTCCGTGCAGAGGTCGATGAAGTGGGCGACGGGACCGTGGGGCAGTAGGTGTTGTCCGAGGGCTGTGTAGAGGTGATCGAGTTGTTCGTCGTTGGCGGCGGCGACGGCTTGGGCGATCAACTGAACTCCGTGGGTGTCGTCGCGTTGCAGCAGGGCGTGGCTGGTCGCGTCGGTGACGGCCGTGTCGTGCTCGTCGAGGAGCAGGCGCAGCAGTAGTTCGGCGATGTCGTCGCGTTCGGCTCGGCGGGCCAGGTCGTGACCGGCCGTCGCTCGATCGGACCACCGTGGTGATGACGCGGCGGTGATGGTGGCAAGCAGGCCGGAGTCGGGGTCTTGCATGGCGCTCAGGGTTTCACGTCGCGGGCCTGGGAGTGGGGGTTCCTCGTGGTGGTTCGGGCTTGCGGACCTTGAAGCGGGCGATGGCTTGGTGGCCGTGCGTGGCACTTCGGTGAGTAGTTGGTTGCCGTCGTGGACGCGGGAGGTGGTGTCGGCGTCTTCCACGGTAACGGTTCGGCCGGCGTGGCCGATGCCGACGTGGATTTTCTGGCCGGCGATGACGAGGACGCCGCGGCTGCTGATGGGTCGCTCGACGCGCAGTGGCGTGGGGGATGGTTGCGGTGGGGGTCCGGCGGGGCGGGCGTCGCGGATGCGGGCCTGTTCTTGTGAGGTGAGCGGGGTTGGGCAGGCTGCGCAGCAGGGTCCGGTCGGTGTCGAGCAGGTGCAGCACGCCGCGGTCGAGGCGGACGGTGACGCGTCGGCTGGCGAGGTGGTAGCCGATGGGGTGTTGCCGGCCGGCGAGGCTGACCAGGCCGATGGCGTTGACGAGACGGTCGACCTCGACGGGAGCCCCCGGCTTGAGCTGCCCGGCGGTGACCGGCGGCGGGCCGGCGTGACGGCCGCCGTCGGCGAGGAGTTGACGCAGGTGAGCGGGGGTGAGTCGGGAGGGCACTGTCTTGAGCCGGACACCGTCGAGGAGCAGGTGAACCACGGTGGTGTCGGCCCATAGGCCGATAACGAGTCCGGCCCGGGCTGGGCCGAGCCAGAGCTGTTGCCCGCAGACGGCGAGGCCGCCCGGCTGTGCACTCATCGGCACACGTCTGGACGACTTCCGGGCCAGCTCGGCGTAACGCTGCATAGCACGCGGAGCGCGCCGAAAAGTCCGTTTGCAGCCGTCGCCCGTTCCAGTTCTGTAGGTCTAGCGGCGGAATGACGCGAGTGACAGGCACCCCTCGGGGGAATCGAATCCCCCGGGGTAGACCTGTATAGCAAGTCCATCGTTCCTGGCCGTGCTCCAGCAACCCGTCAGGCCTGTCGCTTCTTCGCCGCGTCAAGGAGCCAGAACTCGTCGTTAATCTTGATAGTCAGAGCGACCATCAGTCGCAGTGCGCTGTAGTAGGTCTGCTGATGCTGGGCTTCGCCGTCGCCCTTGGCTTGGATGCCGTGCTGGTACTTATTGCGGAGCTTCGGGCCGTTGCTGAAGTCGACTGAGTTTAGGTTGTAGTTGAAGTAGGCGGCCTCGGCGTCGGTGAGCAACGACGAGCGCCTGACGAGCCACCCAGCGTCCAGCATTCTGTCGACGTGCGCACGACACCTCCTGTTCAGATGGTGGTAGGCAACGGCCTCGTTGTCGTTGAGCGACTGCAGCACGTGGAACAAGTCGGAATCCTTGAGTCGGATGCGGTCGCCTGTGTTCTCGACGAGCCCGTGTTCGATGAGCTTGTCGACTAGGGGCTGTTGGTATTCGTGCAGCGATTCGTACGACACCTTATTCCGTCGCAGCAGGCCGACAGCGTTTTCGCCGCGCATGTTGTCGTTGATGTAAGTCAGGTGTGACTGATCCGAGAACAGGATGTGCAGGATCGCGCGGATTTCGGTGTGGTCGGTCGCGTAGATGTACTTGCCCTCCAGGGTGCTAGGGATAGTCCGGTATCGGACCAGATCAGCCCCTGCGGCGGCTACGTCATGGTCGATTTCGCCGTCCTCGACAAGCAGCCTGAACTGCGTCGCGACGGACTCCATTTCAGCGAACAGGTTCCGGCAGCGTTCCAGATAGTTCGCCTTCGGGCTGGACGGGCTGAACACGAAACCCGCGATGCCGTATTCCGCGAGAAGATGCTCCTCGAAGTACCAGCGGAGAACCTCCTCAAGGTCGATGCCCTTCGTCCCGAGGTAGCGCTGGTACATCACCGTTTGGAGTAGTGTCGCGCGATCTTTGACGGTGAAAATGTGACTGGTCAGGTAGTCTTTGGCGCCGTTCATGCCCATCGCGAGTTCCAGCCCGCGGCGTTCGTTGTCGAATGCGGGGAGAGTCAGGAATCCGTCCCGTGGTGCGAACTCGAACAAAAACTGGAAGTTGTTCAGCACGGACGGGAAGTCCAACGAGCCCTCCAGCCAGGTCTCGCTGAAGGTGTACTCGATGACCATGTCATTCAACGTTGCCGTCACCGGCTCGACCTGGGTCGATGACACGGCAACGGTGCAACCGGTTCTTATGCCGGGAGTCGTTTTGAAGAAATCCTCGACCACGGCATCGTAACGCCGCTTCGCCTTCACGACCAACTTGGCATCCACCCCGCTCTTGCTGTCGATTGGGGCGTCCGCGATCAATTTCAAGAAGTTCGGATTCGGCTCCGTGCTGTCAATGTAGGCCTCCATCAGTGCCCGGGAGTCGGCAGGAGTGAAACTGGCGGGGAGGAAGGTCTCGTTCTTCATCTCGCCCCCAAGGTGATGCCTGACCACGAGTTCGGCTCGATTAGGCTCGGCCAGAAGTCGCTCCCGGATGGTCGTGCCGTAGTTCTCCACGAGCCGCTTGCTCGTGAGCATGTCACCGATGTGAACGTTCGCCCCGTCGAGCGCAATCAGCATCGCTGTGGCGGAGCAGCGTCCGAAGACTCCGAGGCCAGCCAGGAGATCGAGGAGGTGCTCGCGGTATCGCCAGTCGACTTCCGTCAACATGTCGGCAAGGTTGTCGTCCTCTAGGGCGTCGAACCACTGTGCGACGGTCCGCCTGATCCGTTTGGCAGCTGCAACGAGGGCCTTCCGGTCGTCTTCAACGGCGTCCGTTGGGATGAAACCTGCCTCGACGAACAGGCGAGCGTTGTGCAGTTCCAAGATGCCGTTGACTTCGTCAGGCGGAGCGGCGGGATCAAACCCCTCAACGACCTCGGCCGCTCGGTGGATTTGCCAGTACGTCGCGAAATCGCCAGCGCCGTAGAAGCGGAGCCGACGAGTGAGCTGGTCGTCTGCGGTCTCAGCGTCCATGAAGATCCTTACGAGCGTTCAGCGCCGGGTCGACGGGGTTTCGGGGTCCCCTCGACTCTAGGCGGACCGAAACAATCGTCGCCCTTGCCGGGACAGGGCGAACGCCAAGCTGGCGCCAGTCCGGGCGGATGACGCTGCACCCGCCGCCTCGTTCCCGGTTAGCCCGGCGATGTGGTCCCGTGCACATCCCGCACGATCACACCAAGGCGCACGCTCATCGGCAGATCCGTGCACTGCCGCGCGGCAGCGCCAACAGTTGTGGTCCTCACGCACCGTCATTTGGCCTCCGGGCACTTTCTGCCGGATCAGTCGGGCACGCTCGGTGATGTCCCAGGGGCCTGGACCGGCCACTCGGATACCGATTTGCATGCGGTTCTTGCCGGACTTGCTCTCTCCGAGACGTGGGAGCAAACGCGGACCGATACGCGGTGGCAGTCGGGCCCATTCGGCCTGCTCAACCGCAGGCCGGGGGAGGAGTCCCCGGCTGGGGACGATCAAAAGGTAAGGGGCGGAGCGCTGGAGTGCCGCCCGGACCACTCGGACCCCATGCCTGATCGTCGTTGTGGTGATCAGATTAGGTCCCACAGGTTGTCGTCGTTTCGGCCAGAGACTTGGGGCGGTGTGGTCGAACCCGTGTCCAAGTCCGAGTATGAGCTGGAGAATCCCGCTGGGCTGGAGTGTCGGACGCCTGATCTAGGCTGCGCAGATGGTGCGGAAGGACCGTTGAGGTGGAGGTAGCGGAGTGACACGCGCGTCGGCGGGCGGAGCTGGGACAGCGGGCGGTGTCCAGCACGAAGGTCGATGTGCGGCCTGGCTGGCGGCTCACATGCTCGCCGAGACCGCGTTACCGTCTTGGGCGTCTGGCCGGCTGGTGGTCGGTGTCGGTGGACAGACGGGCCGGCCGGTCGACGACGTTGGCGCGCTAACCGACGCGGGGGGCTGGGTTTGCGTCCAGGCCAAGAAGCGGCTGGCACGTAGCGACGACACGAACAGTGACCTGGCAGCAGCGCTGGAACAGCTGGTGGCTATCGATGCGGTAGGTGTTCCCAGCCGGCCGCCGGGTGAGTCTGATCTGCGACGTCTTACGCCGCAGGCTGATCGGATCCTGATTCTCACCAACGAGGAAGCACCCCGGACGATCGCCGGGGCGATGGCCCGGCTCGTGGACCGCCTGCGTACTTGGCCTGAGGCCGTTCCCGTGGCCGAGGCTGCCACGACAGCGGACGAACGAGCAGCTCTGGACACTCTGCATGAGCACTTGAAGCGTCTGTGGTCTGAGCGTCACGGTCACGCCGCGGACGAAAGTGTGGTGCGGTCACTGCTGCGTCCGCTCGCGGTTCGGGCCTTGAACTTACGGCCAGATGGGGTGGATCTACGTGCGCTTCTGCCGGACCTTCGCGATCTTCTTGACGATCCTGCCAAGGCACCTGCGCTGTGGCGCGAACTGGAGTTGATCGGTCAGCAGCTAACAGTCGAGCGCTCATGGATTCGGCGTGTCGATCTGGTCCACGAACTAGAGAACCGGGAGATCTATCTCACGCCAGTTGTGCGCCTGCGCCGCGATGTCCAACGGCTCCAAGAGATCACGACCGGCAACCTCGATTCGCCGCCCACAAACCTCGCCCTCACCACGCCGGACGGCCCCGTCAAGGTAAGCCGGGCCGCATCGAAGCTGCTTGACGCATCCGAAGGGAACGTGGCGATCACTGGTGATCCCGGCGCCGGAAAATCGGTCGTATTGCATCGGTTCGGCGCGTGCCAGCAGGGGGACGTCGTCTACCTGACGCACGGCCAGTTGCGGGCCACGGCCGGCCAGACCCGTGCTGAACTCAAAATAGGCCATGATCTTTACGAGGTGCTCGCCGGTTGGACGGGATCGCATCCGGGACTACTCCTTCTCGACGGCCTTGATCAAACCCGAGGTGTCGACGCGTCGAGTTGGCTGCCCGAGCTCGCTGAGCGTCTCCGATCATCCCGATGGCGGATCGTTGCCAGTATCCGATCGTTCGACCTTCGCCACAGCAGCCGCTGGCGGACGATGTTTGCTGGGAACCCGGTCGATCCCGAACACATCGACCCGGAACTCGCCGGGGTCGCACACCTGAAGGTGGATGACCTCACGGCAGAGGAGATCGCGAAGGTACGAGCGGCAAGCCCATCGATCGACAAGGTGTTCAAGCAGACCAGCGATCGTCTACAAGGACTACTGGCCAATCCATTCAACCTCAACCTGGCAGGCGACCTAATCAGCGCCGACATGGACGTTTCTCAGGTCCGCAGCCGGCTAGACCTGCTGACTCGCTTTTGGCGACTTCGCGTCGCCGACGGGCCCGAGGGACGAATTCGGCAGCGTGTAGTGCGCACACTCGTCGACTCGATGGTCGCAGCCCGATCTCAACAGGCCGACGACTCGCAGCTCACCGAGTCGGCTTTGCTGACCGTCCTTGATGACCTGGTCCGCGATGGCGTGCTCAGGGAAGGTCCTGCCAGCCAGTGGGCGGCGGGCCGGCCCGTCGGGTTCGCACACCCCGTCCTGTTCGACTACGCGGCAGCGATCGTCGCGCTCGGCGACGTCACCGCAGCGCACAGTCTCGCCGACAGGCTCGACGCCGACCCGGATCTGACCATGGTTCTGCGGCCTAGCCTCGACTACCGACTAGCGATCGCATGGCACGACGACCGGACCCGTACAAGCTACTGGCGGCTCGCCTTGCGCCTAGCCTCACAACGATCCGGCCACATGCTGGCCGCAGCTGCGGCCGCGACCGTCGCCGCCCACGAGATGCGCGATCCGGCCGAGTTGAAGCCGCTCGAATCCGCCTGCATCGCTGGTGGCGAGGCCGCGACTTGGACCATTGACGATGCACGAGGACTCGCCTTCCTGGTCGCTGCCGGGCTTGCCGACGCCGGCTCGAACTCGGCGGCATTGGACGCGTTCGGAGAGCTGCTGGCGGGCCTCGCACTTCACGCCGTTAACAACAACGACGCCGACCTGGCGCTCCTAGTGGCGCAGCTGAGTCGCCGCGCAACAAACGATCAACCGCCGGTCCCTGGCACGCTGGCCGCCCGCTGTTGGGTCCAATCGGCGATCGCCGTCTTTCTGGTGGGCCTTACCGAGGTGAACGATCCCCGACGGGCGAAACTTGCCGATCGCGGCGCACGGGCGCTGGCCACCGCAGCGACCCTCGACGCCGCTGCGACCGCCGACACCATACGGGCGGTCATCGCCGAACCCACCCTGCGAGCATGGGGCGTACGAGCCGTTCGCCCACTGGTCGACGTACTACCGCAGATAGCGCGCCAAGACCCGACCCTCGCTGTCGATCTCGCCGCAAGCGTATGGCTCTTCCGAGACGACCGATCCCAGCCCACGAATATTCTCAACAGCCAGATACTCCCTCTGACATCCAATCGCCAGCAGGACCTGGAGGGCGTCCAATACCAGGTCGGCCGAAAATTCCCCGATCTGGCAGCAGCTGACGTCACTACGGCGACCAGGCTCTTCATCCAGATCGTTGAACCACTTTCCGCGTCTCGATACCGCGGGATCGAGACCGAGACGGCCCACAAGCCGTCAGTGCTGTACGGCGGCCCTCTTCAGTACGCAGGAGGTCATGGGACCCTGTCCACAATGGCCGACACCCTCGTGGACCGCCTTGATGAGCTCGGACCAGACTGCGGCGAGGCGGTCGATCTGCTCATCAATGGCCTCACCCCGGCCGAGGTGTGGAACCGCCTGCTTCATCGAGCCGAGACGAGCGAATCAACCGGACTCGCGACCGTACTCCAGCCGGCATTGTCCAGCCCATCGCTTTTCGCCCACAGCGAGACGTGGCCAGCTGCCGCGCGCGTTGCTGCCCGCCTTGCCCCGCACCTCACCGCACCGGACCGTGACGCACTAACGCGGGCCATCGTCGAGGCGACCGAACCCGCAGCGGACGATTCGGCACGACGGAGGCACAGCCTCCATGAGCGGCGCGAGGCACTACTGAACGCTCTCGCCACCAGCGGAACCATCGCAGATCCAGCTCAGACCCCTCCGAGTGTGTCACTTAATGGCGTGCCGGATCAGGTTGAGCCCGACACCGCGTCATCTCCGTACACGCGGCTTCTACAGGACGTTGACGAGGCGCTTGAGCAAGCCAACCAAGCAGCAGAGCGTGAAGCCGCGGGCCGGCGGCTGCTGGCCCTGTGGCCAAGGCTCGAGGCAGCGGATACCGCGAACCGGCGGATGCGTGCCGCCTGCCACATCGCTTGCTTGCCGGAGGTTCTACCAGACAACTCCGTCGGCCGCCAGATCCTCGCAGACGTCGAAACGGCCCTGCCTAAACCTCAACGCTACACGGGGCAACCCGCTTCAAACGGCAGTCGCCATGCGAGCTGGTCGAGCACACCGGAAACCGAGGCCCTCACTGCCGTCCGCGTACTGCTTGCACGGCCGCAATGGCGAAGCGCCCACGGAGACCAGCTACGCGCACACCTGCTGAGCCATCTCGACAGCAGCACATGGATACACCGCTATCTCAGCACCGCCGGCATCAGTCTGATCTACACCGAGCCGGACGACCTCCTCGCCCAGGTGGAAAGCCGGCTCGCGACCGAGCAGGACGGCCATGTCGCGACGCTGCTAGTCCACGCCCTGGCCAGGCACCTACACACCCGGCCCGCCGATGTGGACGGCATCCTTTCCCGAATAGCCGACCTACGCGGCTCGCCTCACCTCATCGCCCCGCCGAAGGACGGGTCCGAGGTTTACGACACGCCCGCCGAGTCGGTGATCCAGTGCCTGACGATCCTCGCGATCGAGTACGGCACACCCTTTGCGGACGCCACGGTGCGACGGTGGCTCGCGAGTCCCGTCGACAACACCCAAATAGTGATCGTGATCGCGGCCCACCTGCGCGCCTTGCTCAATCCCGCTGATCCCTCCCTCTGCAGCGCACAGCAAAAAGCGTTCGACCTGCTAGCTCTTACCGTGAAGCCACTCGCCTTAGCCTGGACCGACGTAACGCATCTGGACAAGGCGTTAACCGTCGCAGAGGCGATCACCCAACAGCTGTACTTCGCCAGCGGCGCATTTGGGAGCCAGGGAGGGTGCCGCAAAGAGCTCGGCGAGCCTACGGTCTTCGCGAAGCTCGCACTGCCGCTGCTAGACGGTATCGGCCAAGTCCGGCACCCGGCAGTCACCCACCACATCGTCGAGACCGCCGAGCACCTGAGCAGTGCACAGCCCAAGCCTGCCCTGCAACTGGCGTTGCGGGCGGTCACGGAGGATCACGGGTACGTCGCCGAGTCCCTCGGCGTCGACGCCGTCATCAAGCTCATCAACACCTACATGGCCAACCACCGCGAACTCGTCCTCGGCGATCCAGAATGCACCACGGCAGTACGCCTCCTCCTCGAACAATTCGTTCGAGTAGGATGGCCCAAAGCCATACAAGTGGCAGAACGGATGGACGAACTGTTCCGCTGAACCCACGGAACAAGGCTCCAGTCGGGCGGTACACCCAGTCGTGGGCGGCACCGACCGCGGCCTTCGGGGTGCCGGGAAGGCGCTGGCTTCGCCCCGTTCCCTTTTTGATCGTCCCCAGCCGGGGACCCTCGGTCGCCCGGCCCGGTATGACTTCCTGCCCCTGTCGTTCGGATGATCCGGGGGGTGTTGTCGCCGGGTCGGGTGGCGTCGGCGGACCGCTGATAGGGACACGGCCACCCGTGTTGGGGTAGGTCTCTTCGTAACGTGGCTGCCGGCAGTCCGACGCCCTGACTGCGGCCGAGGCCACGGGATCGATGCGTGGAGGCGGGTGCGGTGCACGACGGATACGGCGTCTACCTCGGCTTGGACGTCGGCAAGGGTGATCACCACGCGGTTGGGCTGGGCCCGGACGGCAAGCGGTTGCACGACGCGCCGTTGCCGAACACCGAGGCCCGGCTGCGGCAGCTGTTCGACAAGCTCGCCCGCCACGGCACGGTCTTGGTGGTGGTTGACCAGCCCGCGTCGATCGGTGCCTTGCCGGTCGCGGTGGCTCGGGCGTGCGGTCATCAGGTGGCCTACCTGCCCGGCCTGGCGATGCGCCGCATCGCTGACCTGCACCCCGGTGCGGCGAAGACCGACGCCCGCGACGCCTACGTCATCGCCGATGCGGCCCGCGCCTTGCCGCACACCCTGCGGCGGGTCGACGTTGGTGACGAGGCTCTGGCCGAGCTGGAAGTCCTGGTCGGCTTCGACGACGACCTCGCGGGCGAAGCCACCCGCGTGTCCAACCGCATCCGGGGCCTGCTCACCCAGATCCACCCCGCTCTTGAACGGGTCCTTGGTCCGAAAGTGCCCCACAAGGCGGTGCTGGAGCTGCTGTCGCGGTGCGGCGGACCCGCCGGGCTGCGCAAGGCCGGCCGCCGCAAATTGCTGTCCATCGCCACCGTCCACGCACCTCGCATGGGTGAGCGGCTCGTCGAGCAGATCATGACCGCACTCGACGAGCAGACTGTCACCGTCCCTGGCACCCAGGCGGCGGAGACGATCCTGCCCCGCCTTGCCGACAGTCTCCGCGACGTCCTGCGCCAGCGAGACCAGGTCGCCGGCGAGGTCGAGAGGATGCTTGATGCGCACCCTCTTGCCTCGGTCCTGACCTCGATGCCCGGCATCGGCGTCAGGACCGCCGCCCGGATTCTGCTCGAAGTCGGCGACGGCACCGCCTTCGCCACTCCCGGCCACCTCGCCGCCTACGCTGGCCTCGCCCCGGTTACCCGACGCTCCGGCAGCAGCATCCGCGGTGAACACCCACCCCGCGGCGGCAACAAAACCTCAAACGCGCGTTCTTCCTCGCCGCGTTCGCGTCCCTGGCCGACCCGGTCAGCCGGGCCTACTACGACCGCAAACGCGCCGAACGCAAACGCCACAACGCCGCCCTCATCTGCCTCGCCCGCCGCCGCTGCGACGTCCTGTTCGCCATGCTCCGCGACAAGATCCCCTACCAACCACGCCCGACCAGCCCCGTCCCCGCTTGACCAAACCCATAGGGACACCCCCCGTCACGGTGGTCGCAGTTCCCGGCTTTGCTGTACCCCACCGCGAAAGTTCCCGGTGCCTTCAGTCCTCGGAAATCGAGCCACCGTTGTCGGAGTAGTCGCCCCCACCCCAGCGATATGAACGGCCAACCTTGCCGTGCCCGGGTCGACGGGTTGTCGTGTTCGGTGATCCAGTGAGCGGCGAGCAGGCGATCGCCTCGCGCACGTACCGGAATGCCATGGCCACTCTGACGCCGAACCCGGAGGCCAACCGCGGGTAGGTGTCGCGGTTGCGTAGGTGGTCCAGGACCAGCAGCGTCTGCTGACCGGCCGAGAGCCTGCGTCACCGGCTGCCAATCGCCGCCGGGTGGGTACGTAGCAGATCGGCCAGGCGAGTCAAGTACACCGCGGACAGCTGTTCGTGCCAGCATCGTCTGATGTGGACGAGCGACGCGTCGTCGGCGTAGCCCGTGATCTCCGATCCCTACGCAGGTTGGAAGCGGTTCGTTGGGGACAGATCATTGGACTAGTGACGGAATCCCCTGCACGCTAGTTGGGTGCCGCAAGATGTCGAGCCTCGTGTCGTCCTCCTGACCATGGACTTGGAAGCTTCGGAGATCGTTCTGAGTCGCTCGGACGGCAGAGAAGCGCGGGTACCCCTCGCCCTTCGACGTGGCCCGGAACGCTCCGCATTATCGAAGATCCACATCACGCCCGACCATCGCGGACTGCTCGCGGTCACGACGACCGGCGCCGAGATCCTGTTCGAAGGTCCTCGGTTCGAGGGCGGCGACCAACTCGCAGGCCGCCTGGTGGTCTATCTGGATCAGAACCACTGGAGCACCGTGGCCAACGCTTTCCACTACCCGGAGAAGGTAACGTCCACGGAGCGAGCCGCTGCGCACAGACTCACCGAGCTCGTCTACGATCGACAGATCGTGATGCCCACGTCGTCCGCACACCATCATGAGACAGCCGCGCGGTTCGACTTCGACAAGCGGTACCGGCTCGGCCTGACCATGTTGCAGCTCAGCCGCGGCTGGCAGGTGCGTGATCCGTTGCAGGTGCGTCGCGACGAGCTGCGCTCAGCCTTCACCGATCGCTACGGCCTGCCGAAAGATCGGGCAGACGATCCGGTCTTCTCGTTGGCGCCCAACGTGTTGTACTCGCCTCACCGCGGATGGTCTCCACCGAGCCCACCGTCGGACTTCCCTCCCGAAATCGCCTTCCGGTGGGAGGCCTTGACCGAGGCGTGCGGGCACATCGACGCCGTTCTCGGCGCGGATCGGTCCGAAGACGGCCCGGATACCGGCTGGGTGGCAAAGAGCCAGCACTTCAGTGACTGGCTCGATGGCGAACCGAAAACTCGAGAACAGAAGCGCAAGGCGATCGATGCATGGCTGTTTGCCGACCTGTCAGACGAAATCGCGTACGAATCCGCCGCCTGCGGCGCCACCGTCGATCAACTGCGCGACTGGTGCCTCCGCCATTTCGCCGCAGACCTTCGCCATGCCCCGGCGACCGGACTGTTCCGTGAGGTCCTTCACGACCGACACTTGAACAAGGGCACACGGTGGAGGCGGAACGACCTGACCGACATGATCTATCTGTCGTGCGCGGCGGGATACGCCGACATCGTCGTAGGCGAGCGGCACCTGCGAGGCATCCTCAACCAAGGGCTGCATCGTCTGGGCCGACCCTTGAGGGTCCACCGCCACCTCGCTGACGCTGTGACGGACATCGAGGAGCGGCGGTCGAACGGCCGGCGGGGAGCGCCAATGGTGCGACAAGACGGCTCGTAAGCCGGTAACGTCTTCGAGTCACGGGGTGGCGAGCTTGGGACGTTGAACCGAAAGCTTGGATGCATCGACACCCTTAAATTTGACCGCCGCATGCGCTTGCCTTCCTGAAATAGGCGGTCGAAAAGCCATCGGGTGACAATGCGAGATCACCGCAGGGTCAAGGGGGCCCAGGCCGATTCAGGTGCGTGGGACCGAGCGCGAGCTCGCTGTATGCGACGGTGCGTTCGTACGTCGCGGACCGGATTCAAGGTTCAGTCGCGGACAGGCGCGAATCAGACAAAACCTCGGCTGTGGGTCGCTCCAAACGAGTCACCCAGCCATCGGCGACGAGTGGCACTTACATCGGCACTCGGCCTGATCAGGTGTACTCATCTCGGCATGTCCGGAAGCCGCTGGAGGCGGTCGCCGGTGGCGACGGCCGGGGGCGACGGCCGGGGGCTGAGCGTCGGTCGTCGCCGCCTTCCGCCGGGTCGTGGAGTCCGCGGAGGGTCAGCCAGCCGACGGGTCGCGCGGTGCCGGTTCGTCGGCTTGCGGGGGCCGTTGGGTGCCGGGATGGCGGGGACCTCTGTCGCTCTGCTCGTCGTGTATCGGCTCGACCTTCCGCTTGTCGGTTGGCCGCCGTGGCGGCATGTCGATGCCGATTGCTCGGGCGTATTCGGCGAGGATGCCGCCGGCTTCGGCGAGTAGCCATGAGCCGTCGCGGAGTTTGACGATTCCTTGGGCGTAGTTGCCGAGGGCGCGGTTGACGAGGGGGTTGGTGGCTCCGGTGGTGAGGGCGCGGAACTCGGCTCGGGCGTTTTCGGCGTCCTGGATGACGACCTTGGTGAGGTCCTGCTGTTGACTGATGGAGACGTGCAGGTTTCGTAGCGCGGCGGCGATGTCGGGCAGGGTCACGGTTGGTGCCTCCGGGTGAGGTCGGCTGCGGGATCGGGTCCGGCGGTGATACGGCGGGCGTTGATGAGCTGCGGTCGGGTCGCGCCGGGTGTTCTTCGGGGCAGGCGGCCGTAGCGGGTGAAGGTGGCGGCGGCCTGCTCGTTGCTGGGGCAGGGTCCGATGAGCCGGCAGCGCAGGCAGTAGCCGGTGGCGCTGGAGGTGACGTGCTCATCGAGCGTGCGTTGGGCGGCGACGAGTTGGTCGATGGCCGCTGCGGACAGGTAGACGGTGGCGGCCATGTCACGCCTCCGAGGGCGGCAGGGCCGCGACGCGGGTGAGTACCTGCCGGAAGCGTCCCGCTCGGCCGTCCGGGTTGATGTCGATGCCTTCGAGCCACACCCAGTGGCCGTCGTACCAGAGGCTGAGGTCGAGGCGGACGCAGACGATCCGCAGCCGAAGCGGGCCGTAGCCGTGCTGGTAGTCCTGTTCGCGTAGGTGCACGACGTCGCCGGGTACGACGGCGACCTCGGGCGTGATCGGCAAGTAGGTCACAGCCCGCTCGACCATTCCGTTCGGCCCGGGTGCGGGCGGGATCTGCGGCCTCCGCAGTCGGGGCAGTTCAGTGCCGACCCGCACTGTCGGCACCATCGGGACTTGACCTTGAACAGGAGCAGTCCGGCGGCGAAGCCGAGCGTCGCGACCACCGCCAGGACGAGGGATGGAACCACTGCGTTGCCTCCCTGACTCGGCCTCTCGGCAGGGACGCAGCCCGCTTCGGGTGACGGGCTGCGTCCCGTCGAGAGGCGTCCGAGGCCGGACAGGCGGCGGGCTCCTGGGAGCGCGAGTCCGCCGCCGGTTACGCGGCTTCCGTCGGCCGCGCCAGCCTGAGATGCTCATGCATATACTGCCCATGCACTAGTGGGAATGCAAGGCTTGCGTTCGCATGTAGGTCACTTGCCTGACCTGGCTGGATGTTGCATGCGCATGGCAGGCACACTCTGACTACGACAGGAGCGAAGGGACATGGAGTTGTCAGCTCGACGGCAGCCACCCACCGTGCGCCTCCGGCGACTCGCGGCGGAGCTGCGCGGACTGCGCACCGGAGCCGGCCTCACCCGCGAAGAGGTCAGCGAGCAGACCGGCATCAACCCCGCCACCCTCTACCGCATCGAGACCGCCAAGGTCCGGCCGCAGCGGCGCACCCTGATGGCGATGCTCGACACGTACGGCGTCACCGACGAGGACAAGCGCAGCGAACTCATCGCCCTGTCCCGGCAGGCCGCGCAGCTGGGCTGGCTCCAGGCGTACGAGTCGGAGCTACCCGAGCTGTACACCACCTACATCAGCTTCGAAGCCGAAGCCCGCTCCGTCCGCAACTACGAATCGCTGTTCATCCCCGGCCTGCTTCAAACCGAGGGCTACGCCCGGGAGGTCATCAAGGCCGGCCTGCCGCTGGCAACCGAGGACGACATCCGTGCCCGAGTAGAAGCGCGCTTGCAACGGCAGGAGTCACTGCGCAAGAAGGATCCGATCCGGCTCTGGGCGATCCTCGATGAAGCGGTGCTACTCCGCCAGGTGGGCGGCGGCGAGATCATGGCAGAACAACTCCAGGCGTTGGTGGTATCGGCTGCTCAGCCGCACATCACCCTGCAGGTCATCCCGTTCACCAGCGGCGCCCACGCCGGCATGCCCGGCTCGTTCGTCGTCATGGACTTCCCCGACCCCGCCGACCCCGCGCTGGTCTACATCGACAGCATGGCAGGCGACCTGTTCCTCGAACGCGAAGCCGACGTTCGCCGCTTCGCCATGACCTTCGAGCATCTTCAGGCCACCGCCCTCGACCCCTCCAGCTCGATCAAGGCGATCGAGGCTCAGATCCACAAGATCAAAGAGAAAGGCGGTGCGGGGTGATCCGCCACGACCTGTCCGGCGCGAACTGGAAGAAGAGCAGCCGGTCCAGCGCAAACGGCCAGTGCGTTGAGGTTGCTGACCTCGTTGACGCGGTGGCGCTTCGTGACAGCAAGGATCCGGCTGGTCCGGTGCTGGTCTTCGAGCGCGTCGCGTGGGCGAGCTTCCTGGTCGGGGCGAAGGACGGCCTCCGGCAGCGGTAGCCTGTCTGGTCTTGCGGAACCTGTAAATGGCTATGGCATCCTCCGTCGCGGGGCTACATTGGAGGGTGCTCTTTGTTTCACCAGCACCACCTTGCACGCCCGCACAGGGCTCGTGCGTCTGATGGATCAGCGTCGCATGGGTGCCCACCCGCCTGAGGGCCGGTCGGCGACGACGCCCCACCAGGCGGCGAGCCTGCCGCGTCGTTTGCTTGGCGCACCAGGCGTCCGTATGGGTGCCCACCGAGCCCGTTGAGGCAGGTCGGCGGCGGACACCGCGCTTTGGCCAGCGACCCCGCCGCGCGGAGTCGTGTCAGCGGCGCACCCGCTCAGGGATCGCTCCGCCGCTGAACCCTACCGTTCCCCGCTTGCTGCACCGCTGCGCGCCGCCGCCTCGCAGTGCGGCGATGCCGCCTACCCACCTTCAGCCCTGATACGCCCGCACATCCCCGCCTCGGCGCACGCCTGTTGACAACTCCACAGATGACCCGTGCTGGCGCTGGGAAGCCCCACCCGCCGAAGCCCACCACCATCCAGGAGTACACACCGTGTCTGCTCACCACGAATCTCTCCTCACGCCGGCAGCCACCCAACAGGATCGGCTGTGCGGCGTTGACAGATCCGGCCATGACCTCCGTCCGGGACTCCGTTCGACCCGCCACATGGCGGTCCACCTTGACCCGGACCCCCGAACGGACTCCACCACCCACCTGTCAGGGCAGGCCACGGCCGCTGCCCGCAGCGGCGGCGCTGCCGCGACAGACCCCTGTCTGGGGTCTCCCCGGTGGGGGTACGGCGACGTACTCGGAGATTGCCCATGACTGATGCCGTCTTGCGGGTGCAGTCCGCGCTGACCGACCGCGATCACATCCTGCTCGGCTGGCTGGCCGACCACGGTCTGCTCACCACCCCGCAGATCGCCCACGCCCTGTTCCCGTCCGTCGACTTCGCCCAGGAACGACTCCGCAAGCTCACCACCCTCGGCGTCCTCGCGCGGTTCCGACCACAGCGACCCGACGGCGGCTCCTACCCCTACCACTACCTGCTCGACCAGCTCGGCGTCGACGTCGTGGCCGCCCAACGCGGCGACGACCTGCCCCGCCGCGACGCCGCCCGTAAACGGCGCTGGCACCTGACGAACCGCGCCAACCTGCCCCACCTGCTCGGCACCAACCAGTTCTTCATCGAGCTGGCCGGCTACGCCCGCACCCATCCCGAAGCCCACCTGATCCGCTGGTGGCCGGCGTCCCGCATGCAGCGCCTGGGCGCGTTCGCCGAACCCGACGACCCCGTCCAGGTCCACGCCTACATCCCCCGCGTACGCCCCGACGGACACGGCATCTGGGCCGAACACCACCAGCAGGTGCCGTTCTTCCTGGAGTACGACACCGGCACCGAACGGCCCCTGTCCATCCTGACCGACAAGATCACCGCCTACGAGAGGCTCGCCGCCGTCACCCGGCGGGTCTGGCCGGTGCTGTTCTGGCTGCACTCCGCCGCACGGGAACGCCACCTCCACCAGCGCCTCAGCGACGCCGGCATACGAACACCGGCAGCCACCGCCGTCCGCGACGACGCGGCCCGCAACGGCAAGAGCCCGGCCGAGGCGGTGTGGTGGCTGCACCGCCGCCCCGGCGGCCTGTTGCGGCTGGCCGACCTCGCCGACACCGTCATCACCACACAGACCGACACGCAGCAGGCCGACCGTCCTGGATCTGTCACCACCTGACCACCCGCCCCGCCGGACCCGGTGACAGCTCCTGACAGGTCCACACCTCCCCGACAGGCCGCGGAGCTACCCTCCCGCGCCCGGAACCAAGCCCGACCACCCCAACGACTCCAGACCCCGTGAAGGAGGCACACCTGGACCGACAGCCGCGGGAAGCACGTCGCACCCTCACCGGCCGCATCCCACGAAGGAGGTACCACCACCAGCCACGAGCGGACACCACTCGATCAGACACGCAGAAATCAGCTTAGAAGGGAGCCCGACGCCAATGCGCCTTCTCTTTATGCCCACGAGAGTCGCTGACAGCTATTCCGGAGGAATATGCCCAGCCACGCCGCAGGCGAGAACACCCGAAACGGGTATGCTGACAATAACGAAACACATGACGGCGACACCGCGAATACCACCCCCGCGCATCGGCGCATCACTGGTAAACGTCGCCGTACACCCGCCACCATGACCGATGTACGCGTCGGACGAATAGAAACGGTCACTATGACAGCCGAAGAGGAAAACGAAGCCGTAACCGCCCTCGCTGTCCTGGTCGCCCACTACTGGCGCGCGCACCCCGAGCAAGCCGCATAACCCGCCCGGTGGTGGACGCCCGCGCCAAGCGGCGTCCACCACCCCGCGCCCCGGAATGCCCACCTGGCGGCCCGCAAGGATTGGGCCGCCGCTGATGAAGGAGCCAGCACGCATGGCCGCCACCATCCCGAAACCTCGGCGCGGCAGGCGCCACCCCAGCAGCAGCGCAACCGCTGAGCCGAGGCTGCGCCGCGTCGCCATCTACACCCGACGCTCCACCGACGACGAACACCAGCCCTTCTCCATCGACGCCCAGATCGCCTCGCTGCGCAGCTACATCAACTCCCAGCCTGGCTGGACTCTGGTATTGGAGTTCAGCGACGACGCCTCCGGTGCCACCACCGACCGCCCCGACCTACAACGCGCGCTGCGCTCCGCCAAAGCCGGCCAATACGACGTGCTTCTCGTCGTCCGCGTCGACCGATTCTCCCGCCGCCTGTCCGACCTTTTGGATCTGCTGCACGAGTTGGACAGCGCCGGGGTGGCGTTCTGCTCCGCCACCGAACCATTCGACACCTCCACCCCCATCGGGCGGATGCTCATCCAACTCCTCGGCGTCTTCGCCGAATTCGAACGAGAAACCATCATCGACAGGGTGATCAACGGCATGACCACCAAAGCCGGAAAAGGAAAATGGCCCGGCGGCACCCGCCCCTACGGCTACCACGTCGACCGCGACAGCCAAAAACTCGTCCCCCACCCCGAAGAGGCACCCATCCTGCGCGACATCTTCCGCCTCTACACCCAACAACGCCTCGGCACCCGCGCCATCGCCACCGAACTCAACCAACGCGGCATCCGCAACCGCACCGGCAAACCCTGGTCCGGCTACACCATCGCCCGCATCCTCGACAACCCCGCCTACACCGGCGACATCGCCTACCGCGACGTCTACGTCACCGACGCCCACGAACCCCTCATCGACCGCGACACCTTCACCGCCGCCCGCGACCTCGCCACCGCCCGCGCCGACGCCCACCACCAGCGAGCAGCGTCCCCCAGCGAATACCACCTCACCGGGCTGATCACCTGCCCCGACTGCGGACGCAAATACATCGGCACCGCCGTCCAAGGCCGCAACGCCCGCTACCGCTACTACACTGCTTCTCCCGCAACCGCTACGGCGCCTCCGGCTGCAACGGAGTCCGACTCGCCGCCGACGCCACCGACACCGCCGTCCTCCAAGCCCTCCACGAGTTCTACACCAACGCCCACACCATCCTGGACAAAGTCATCGCCGAAGCCCGCCAACAGTTCCACGACACCCACGCCGACCGGCACGCCGAACTCGACGCCATCACCGCCCAGATCACCAACACCCAAGCGGCCATCGAGCGCTACCACCACGCGTTCGAGAACGGCACCATGGACGACGCCACTGCCGGACCCCGCATCACCGAACTCCGGCGCAAGATCACACAACTACAGGCACACCGCGACGACCTCGCCGCCAGCCTCGACAACGAGCCAACCCCACCACCGACCGGCACCATCGAACGACTCCGCGCCTACCTCAACCACATCCTGGCCCACGGCACCTCCGGCGAGCGCAAACGAGCCATCGAAGCCCTCGTCGCCGAGATCCGCATCAACGAGAAAGGCGAAGTGATCCCCGTGTTCAAGATCCCCAACGCCGGCACCGCAGCCGGTGTCGTCACCGACGACACCGGCGCTGCCACAACCACCACACCCACCGGTTTGCGCAATGGTGAGGTTGGTGGGCCGCCAGGGACTCGAACCCTGAACCTATGGATTGCCGGCGAGCCAGCCGGATCGAGTGTTGTGCGAGGTCATCCGGCCTGCTGAGGCGCTTCTCGGCCGGGTTCGGCTGGCACGGTTGCTGTACATCGCTGCTGTACTGCTGGCGTCGGCCGAGCGGCCTCCCTGGTCCAGCCGAGGAAGCGGCGGTGCAGCACGCCGGCCGGCGTCCAGGGCATGTCCTCGGTTGCCTGGACGAGGTAGGAGCCGAGGTAGAGGGCCAGCGACACCGGAGCATCCGCATACTCCGCCCGTAGCTCCCGCTTGCGGGTGGGGCAGGGCCAGGGCAGGTCGCAGCCTCCGCAGCTCCAGATCGGCATGACCGGGCCGTGGGTGGTCACCGCACACCCTCCAGGAACCGGGCGGTGATCGTCCGGGCCTGCCGGCTGATCGCCCAGTCCACCTGCCAGCACGGGTACGGCGTCAGCCGCGACCACCAGGCGCGGCAGCCGACGCACATGCCATCGAGCCCGCGAACGTGTACGGCCAGGATCGCGTGCTCCTGGTCGTCTTTCACTGCGGCTCCTCTCCTCCTGGCCAGTGGCCACGATTGATCGGAATCCGGTGCCGGGCGCGACATGGCAACTCGGCTCCGCACCGGCAGACCCGCCGCCACCGCCGCCAACACCAGACCGGCCGATGCCTGCGCGCGAGGGTCATCGCGACGGCGAGCAGGTACTCCTCGTACGAGACACGCCGCACTGGATCTCCCCTCGGGCCTCGTCGACGGCACGGCGGCCGGGCCTTGGCTGGTCATCCGACCGCCGCACCTGCCAAGCGACCGTACATACGTAGGACTGTAGATACAATAACCTGTAGAACTGTTGGACACGTAGCGTCACATTTGTGATCGACCCCAGCGCGGATCGTGCAGTGTTTCGGCAGCTCGCCGACCTACTGCGCGGTCGGATCACGTCCGGCGACCTCGCGCCCGGCGCGTCGCTGCCCAGCGAGCTGCGACTGGCTCAGGAGTATGGACTGAGCCGGACCAGCGTCCGGCAGGCCATCTCCCTGCTCCGGTCGGAAGGGCTCGTGATCGTCCAACCCCCGCGCGGCACGTTCGTCCGCAGCATGGAGCCGACCGAGACGGTAACCCTGCTCAAGGGCGACACCGTCTCAGCCCGGATGCCCACCCCTGCCGAGCGCAAGGAGCTGGACATCGGCGAAGGCGTCCCCGTCCTGGTGGTCTTCCGCGCCGATGGCTCGCGCGAGCTGTACCCCGCCGACCGCATCCGCGTCGGCCGCTGATCTACGCATTACGAGTCGGTCCCCAGGTGCTGGTCCGCCGCCTGGTCCTCCTCCTCGACCTGGTGCCCCCAGTCCGCGATCGTCCGCTGCTGCTCGCCGGTTTGGCTGCTCAATTGGCTGCTCCGCGGGCCCGATGGCTACCGGCCTTCCCTGCACGTGCCACGGACGGCAGTATGTCCTGCGTGGCATCGACGACGAGACAGCAGCAGGTCCTTCAGGCGCGAGGGGCCCTGATCATGGCAGCCCGCCGCCGCTCGCTGGTGACGTACAAGGAATTGGGTATAGCAATCGGCATGGTTGGCGTGCCTCTCGGTCACCAGATGCCACCAGTGCTCGATGAACTCTCGGATCTGTGCATCGCCGCGGGCGAGCCCTCGCTGGCAGCCCTCGTCGTCAACGAGAAGACAGGGGCGCCGGGCAAGGGTTACGACGACGGTGGCGTTCCGTGGCACAGCTCGGTCCAAGAGGTCTTCCGCTACTGGGCCAAGCAGTAGAGATCTCACGCCTTCGAGGGGCCCGGAACGTCGAACGGGCCCAGTGGCACGAGAGCGATGGACATCTCGCTTACAAGTTCTGGGCGCATCGTCCGGCGGCGTCTCAGACCGTCTCCCGCCTCGGCCGACCGTCCGTGCGACGCCGGCCCTGGTCGCCTTCATCCGGGCCCGTTGCTGTCACCGCTGCTGTCGATGACGCAGCGCGGCCCAGCAGAGGAACACGCCCCCCCAGCACAGAGAAGGTCTCCCCGAGGCCCCTGAAGCCGGGCTCCCGCTGAATGGACGGTCACCCACCCAAACCTCGATCATGAGGACGCCCAGGCCGAAGACGAGAAACCACGCACCCAACTGAGCAACCTGCTTCAAAGTCGGCCGCACGCCGGTCTTGGTCATGCAGTCATGGAAGCACGCCAACCTACTGCCGACCATCCCCTGGTCGCCCGGCCCGACGATCATACGTTGAAGCTCCGTGGCTGCCCCAGCCGACTCCTTGACCCCCAGGCAACCAACGCGGGGCTCTGACCTGGCGCTTCATGGGGATTGAACTGCCGGAACCGTCCACCACGGTCCCCGCTCGTCCGGTCGTGTCCGTACCGATTGTCACCCAGTTGGTCACCCGCTTCTTGCGTGACCCGTCAGCATGCAGCCAGCCGCTACCCACCATCTGGTGTTCACCGGGGCGTCGGCCAGAAACGGACTTAACGCCCACTGAGAAGGCTCAGCCGCTGGACGGCAGGCAGATCATCGCGCGTCCGATGCCACGATGAGGCTGGGATCGCTGCGCACCGACCGCGTTCGTATGGGTGAGCGTCGAGACAGCAGCCATCCCACCAGCGCGGCGGCGAGGCCGGCCAGGCCGGCCGCCGCGAAGCCGCCTGCCGGTCCGGACGTGTCGATCGCCGCGCCGACGATCGGGACGCCGAGGGCGAAGCCCGCGCCCAGCGCCGAGGACTGCAAGCCTGTCGCCTCACCGCGCACGCTCGCGGGTGCGAGCCGGCTCACCGCGGCGGACAGCGCGGAAAGAGTCGGTGCGGCGAGCAGCCCCGCGCCGCAGCCTGCCACGCACAACCAGCGCCAGTCGTGGGCCAGTCCGGCGGGAATGGTCACCAGCCCGAGCAGGCCGAGCAGCAGCCGGGCGGGCAGCGGTCGTGGGAGCGCGCCGTACAGCAGCCCGCCGGCGATGGAGGCTGCGCCGTACACGGCCACGACGACAGCGGCCCAGGAGACCTGGCCGGCTTCCTTGAGAGTGGCCACGATGGCCAGGTCGGTGCCGTTGAGCACTATCGTGGTGCCGAACGCCATTGCCAGCACCGCGATCATTCTCGGGCCCAGCCACTCCCGGCGACGGGGGCGGTCGGCCGGGTCGGCCGGCGCCTCGTTCTCGGCCCGCAGCGGGGGGTTGAGCAGGGCGATCCCCGCTCCGCCCGCCACGAGCGCGGCGCCGACGCCCCAAGCCACCACGCCGGCGGGCAGTTGTGCCGCGCAGAGGATCACAATCGGCGGGCCTACCATGTAGGACAGCTCGCCCTGTACCGCTTCCAGCGCGAAGGCGGCCCGGCGCTGTCCCGCCTTTGTCATCGCGGCGATCGCCTGCCTGGTCACCATCGGGGCCGGCACCATCAGCAGACCTGCTACGAAGGCGGCGGCCAGCAGGGTCGTGTACGGCAGTACTGCGACGCTCAGCCAACACGCGACCTGCACCACGACGGTGATCAGCAGCACGATACGCGCGCCCCGCCGGTCGATCATGCGGCCCAGCAGCGGACCGCCCAGCGCGAGACCGGTGGTCATGGCCGCCGCGGCTCCTCCCGCTGCCGCGTAGCTCATGTCTAGGCCCAGAACGACGTACATCGTCAGCGCCATCCCGGAAGCCGTGATCGCGGTACGGGCGAGCAGCGAGACGCCCAACAGCGATGCCATCCCGGGCACGGCGAGCACCTGTTGGTATCGAGTCACCCGCGTGACGCTAGACCCTTCATCCGGCCATAGGAAGTGGCCAGTCTATTGGAGCTGATATAATGAATCCTTATGGCCAAGGATCTAGAGATCGTACTGCTGCGTTCGTTCGTTACCGCTGTGCGGGCGGGCAGCATCAGCCGCGCCGCGACCGCGCTGGGGCAGACCCAGCCCGCGCTCAGCCAGCAGTTGCGCAAGCTCGAGACTACCGTCGGTAGCCCCCTGCTCCTCCGGTCCACGACCGGCGTCTCGCCGACCCGCGCGGGTGACGAACTCCTGCCATACGCCGAGCGCATCCTCTCGCTTTCCGCGCAGGCACTCACCGAAGCCGGCCGCGCACTGACCGGCCACTGCGGCGTCGGGTTACTCGAAGACCTCGCCGCGTCCCAACTTCCGCAGGCCCTAGCCGACCTCGCCCGGCTGCACCCAGGGGCGACGTTGGAGGTGCTCAGCCTCTCCGGCGACGCGAGGCGCGAGGCGTACGACGCGGGACGCGTCCAACTCGTGCTCGACGAGGCGGCGGACGTTCCCGGCCGGCCGCGCTGGACGGTGCGCCGACCGCTGGTCTGGGCGGTCGGCCAGGGTGTGGACTTGGCCGCCGATCCGCTACCCGTGGTGCTGTTCTCGGGCCCGTGCACATGGCGTGCGTCGGTGCTGGAAGGGCTGGAAGGTGCCGACCGCCGCTGGCGGGTGGCGTTCGAGAGCAACAGTCTCGTCGGTGTGCTCGCCGCGGTGCGGGCCGGGCTCGGCGTCACGGCGGTGCTGCCCGCGAATCTCGAACCGGCAATGGCGTGCCACGACGCGGACGCCCTGCCCAGCCTGCCGGACATCGAACTCGGCCTAGCCAGACACCCGCGGACCGAAGGCGATCCGCTGGTCGATGCCGTGGAGACCGCGCTACGACGCATGGTCTGAGCGGCGCCGCCGGCTATCCGTCGAGTACCGCTCGAATCTGACCGAACCACTCAGTGCAAGCCGTGAGCACTCCTGCCATCCCGTCTGCCATCGACCCGCCCTCCTGGGGAGCGGGCCGCCGCCCGGCCCGCCACGTCAAGCGGACCTTGACGGCTCGTACGGACGCTGGCGGGTCGGGCGGTGGTCTGCTCGGCTCGCCCGGGCCGATGGCAGGCGGGGCGGCCCGGCCGGCTGCCGGCCCACCACCCACCACCGAACGGCCTGTCGTTCTGCGGCGGCCCACCGGGCTTCCCGCTCTCCGCGCCAGCCGCCGGGCACAGGCGGGCCGGAGCGCAGCGACAGCGGAGCGCAGGCGCGCGCCCGGGCGGCGGCGCGTGCGGCCCGTCTAGGGCCGCCTTGATCGATGTAAGGAAAGTTCTCCCACACCGGCCGGCTGTCCTGCGCCCGGTTGATGTCTGACGCTGCGGCCTCGGCTGATGGTTGACATGATCGCGCTGAAGTCGTGCCTGCTGGGCGCTGGGGCAGGTAAAGCCGAAGGGTCCCGAGAGGTGGCCGATGATCTCCTATGGCGTGAACGTCACCCGTCTGTGTGACGACTGCGGATCCGAGATGACGTGTGAGCTGGCGCAGCGCATCGTCCACGACCGGCTGCACTGGACCGCTTGGTGCCAATGTCACCACTGCGGCTCGACGGAGGAGACGTTCGGCTGGGACGACACCCCGGCCGAGATCCGCGATGCCTTGATCGCTGGATGCGGGCTAGCACGCCTCACCGTCGAAGGCATAACGGGACCTGGCCGCGTGGCGTTGCTGAAGGTCTTCCGTGATGCCGGAGCCTCGTTGCCGGAGGCACAGGCGACGGCTCAGCACGCGGTTACCACCGGAATCGAGGGGACCCGGGCAGAGCTGGAGCTCCTGATGCGGCGGCTCGACCGGAACAACATCACCGCGACCGTCAACGGTGACGATAGTTGTTGAGTCCGTGAAGCATCAGGCGAGGTCGAAGTGCCAACCATCATGCGGGACCATGCCCGAGCCGGCAGCCAGCCGGTCCGCCCTGCGCTGCGGGGTCGTTGACCTGTCGGTACCCGGTGCTACTCTGGCGCTCGTCGAGCACGCCAGCGCGGCCTTCCTGCCGGATCGCTGGACTCGACGTCGGAGATGCCGAGCGGCCTTCCTGCCGCTGATGCGGGCCGTGTCCCGCCGGCTCTCGATCGCACCGGCCATTGTGCCGGTTTTCCGAATCCGCTGAGCGGCCCAGCACGGCCTTCCCTGCCGTCCAAGATGGCCCGGATTCGCTTACCTCCACGGGTGGGGCAGCCTGTGGTCACCGCCGGATGCCGATATCCCAGGCTCCCCACCCGTGCCGGCCCACTCATCAGGTTCACGAGCGTGAAAGGACATGACCCATCGGCGGGAAGTGGCACGGCACGATTCCGCCCTCCGGCGTCAGCCGCCCTCTCGGCGGTGCCAGGAGACACGACGAACACCACCAGCGGACAGATGTCCACGGCTGGTGGTGCTTCGTCTCCCGTCCCTGCCGCACCCTGAAGAGGAGACAGTCATGTCCACCCCGCTCACCCTCTACCGGCCCGGTCTCGCCGTCGGCCGGGACGCCCAGGTCCTGCACCGCCGCCTCTCCGGAGTTCTCCGGCTGGCTTGAGCACACCCGCCCCGCTGGCGGCTGTGCTCGCCCGATCCGCCTCACCGGCACCATCGCCGCTGTCGACGCCGGCACCGGCCGCATCACCAGCCGGCTGCACACCGACGAGCTGCCCGACCGCACGCTCTACAAGGCGTGCGGCAACCGCCGCGAATCAGCGTGCCCGGACTGCGCCTGGGTCTACCAGGGCGACGCCTACCAAGTCGTCCGCTGCGGGCTGACCGGCGGCAAGGGCGTCCCCGACTCGGTCGGCCGGCACCCGGTCGTCTTCGCCACCTTCACCGCCCCCTCGTTTGGCGCGGTCCACCACCGGCACGTCGCCCGCCACACCTGCCGCAACCGGCAACGCTGCGGCTGCCGACCCGCCCCCTGCCACGCCCGCAGCACCGCCGGCACCTGCCCACACGGGCAGCCCGCGGCGTGCTTCGCCCGCCACGACACCGACGACCCGCGGCTCGGCCAGCCGTTGTGCCTGGACTGCTACGACCACGCCCACCAGGTCGTCTGGAACCACTTCTCCGGTGAACTGTGGCGGCGCACCAAACAGGCCATCGAACGTCACCTCGCCGCCCTCTGCCGCCGACGCAGAATTCCCCTGGTCCGGGTCGTCACCGCCTCCGGCAAGGTCCGCTGGGTGCCGCCCGTGCGGGTATCCCACGGCAAGGTCGCCGAGATGCAACGCCGCGCCGCCGTGCACTTCCACGCCCTGCTACGCCTCGACGGAATCGACCCCGACGACCCGGACGCCCTCGTGCCGCCACCGGCCGGCATCACCATCGACGACCTGGAAGATGCGATCCACGCCGCCGCCTCGCAGATCACCGTCACCACGCCCGCGCACCCCGACCAGCCCGAAGGTTGGCTGGTCGCCTGGGGCGAGCAGGTCGACGTGCGGCGGATCAACACCGCTGGCGGCGAGCTGACCGACGGCAAGGTCGCCGCCTACCTCGCCAAGTACGCCACCAAGGCCACCGAAGCCACCGGCCACTCGTCCGCCCGCCTCACCCCGACCACGATCGACGACTACGCCGACCCGGAAGGCAACCACGTCGCCCGCCTCATCGACGCCTGCTGGCACCTCGGCCGCCCCACCCACACCGACACGGCCAGCGGCGCCGCAACCGCCGACGACCGTCAAGACAGCCTTGACACCGAATCCAACGCCTACGCCGGGCTACGCCGGTGGGCGCACATGCTCGGCTTCGGCGGCCACTTCCTCACCAAAGCCCGCCACTACTCCCTAACCTTCGCCCTGCTCCGCGCCACCCGCACCACTTACCGCCGCACCGAAGACAACGAACCGACCGACACCTTGACTGTCGGCACCCTCACCTACATCGGGTCCGGCTGGCTCTCCGAGGGTGACGCTCTGCTCGCGAACACCGCCGCCCGACAACGGCGCGAGAGCAGACGCATCGGCCGGGAAGAACTCGCCCACGAAGCCTGGCTCGCCGGGGGCGCCGCATGAACCTGGACCTTCGCCCCCGCTGGTACTCACCCGCCGAAGTCGCCGTGCTGCTCGGCTTCGGCATCTCCAAGGTCAAGATGAAGATCGCCACCGGCGAGCTGCGCTCCATCAAGGACGGCAAGTATCGCCGCATCCTCCCCGAATGGGTCGACGATTACATCCGCGAACAGGTCGAGCGCCAGGAGGCCGCCTGATGCCGGGACGCGCACGCGCCAACGGCGAGGGCTCGATCTTCCCGTACCGGAACGGCTTTGCCGCCTACGCGTGGGTGGAGAAGCCCGATGGGATGCGGGGTCGGAAGTGGGTCTATGGCAAGACCCGCGAGGAGGTCCACGACAAGTGGATCAAGCTGCACGGGCAGGCCAAGGCCGGCCCGGTAGCGACCCGCTCCCCGACAGTAGGGGAGTACGCCGGCTACTGGCTGCGCGAGATCGTCAAGCCGAACCTCGCCCCCGGCAGCTACGTCACGTACGAGGTGGTGGTCCGGCTCTACCTCCTGCCAGGGCTTGGCCGGAAGCGCCTCGACAAGCTCCGGGTCAGCGACGTGCAGACCTGGATCAACGAGGTCGGGCGGACCTGCCAGTGCTGCGCCCAGGGCAAGGACGAGCGGCGAAAGCCCGCCCAGCGTCGCTGCTGTGCCCTCGGTCGCTGCTGCCAGGATCTGCCCTCGGCGACGAGTGTCGCGCACCTGCGGACGGTGCTCCGGACGCTGCTGTCCCAGGCGATCACCGAAGGGCTGATCAGCCGCAACGTCGCGTCCCTGGTGAAGCTGCCGCCGGTACGGAAGCGCAAGCGGAAGGCGTGGACGAGCGATGAGGCACGGCGCTTTCTGGAGTCGGCCCGCGCCGACGACGACCCGCTCTACGCCGCGTACGTCCTGGTCCTGGTGCTCGGTCTGCGTAAGGGTGAGATGTTGGGGCTCACCTGGGCTGACGTCGACCTCGACGCGGGGGAGTTGACCATCGACCGGCAGCTCCAGCGGGTCGGTGCCGAACTGCTGTACCGGGAGACGAAGACGGCCGCCTCGGACGCCACCCTGCCCCTGCCGGACATCTGCATCGTGGCGCTTGACCGCCGCCGCGCCGCGCAGACCGCTGCCCGGGACACCGCCGGCCCGGCCTGGCAGCCCTCGGACCTGATCTTCACCACCCGCTACGGCCGGCCGGTCGAGCCACGCAACTTCAACCGCTTCTGGGACCGGCGCTGCGACACGGCCGGCGTCCGGCGGATCACCGTCAGGGACGCCCGGCGCACCTGCGCCTTGCTCCTGGCGGACCTGGACGTGCATCCCCGGGTGGCGATGCAGATCCTCCGGCACGCTCAGTTCGCCATCACCATGGAGATCTACACGGTGGTGTCCTCGGCGGCCACCCGCGACGCCCTCAAGCGGCTCGGCAGCGCGCTGGACCGGTAAGACGGCACCGATCCAGTCGGTACGGCCGACGCTCCTGGCTTCAGTCCACTCCGCTATCGGTCGCCGTAGTGGTAACGGCAGGCGATGATCTCGACGTCATCCTTGGTGATCCGATACACCAGCCGATGTTCGCGATCGATCCGGCGGGACCAGAAGCCGGACAGCTCTCCCCGAAGGGGCTCCGGCTTGCCGATGCCCTCATATCCGTTGCGCATCACGTCCGCGATCAGATCGTTGATGCGCTTGACCAGCTTCCGGTCCGTGTGGCCGAGGTACTGATTCCAGGCCGTCGCAGTGAAGACCAGCCTCACGCGACGTCCCGCACGGCGGCCGGGTCGATCAGATCCCGCTCGGCCGCATCACCCTTCTCCAGCTCTGCCATCGACCGGCGCAGCGCGGCGGCGTTGCTTGGGTTGCGCAGGAGGTACTCGGTCTCCTTCATCGACTCGTACTCCGCTAGCGGCACGATCACCACGGGCTCGTGGCCCGACCGGGTCACCACCACTTCCTCGGCGTCGTTGATGACGCTGTCGAGTTCGGCGGCCAGGTTCTGCCGTAGCTGGGTGAAGTTCACGGTCCGCATGATCACCTCCAAGAAGCACGTACAGGAAACTGTACCTCAGGTGGGCCTGCGGCGGCATCCACGTTCGTCGCGCGCCGGCTCCTGCTGTACTTCGCTGCTGTACCGACCCGAATAACGGCGTCAGCGACCCCGCTCCGGGCCGCTGACCTGCGGAAGAGTGGGCCGCCAGGGACTCGAACCCTGAACCTATGGATTAAAAGTCCACAGCTCTGCCATTGAGCTAGCGGCCCGTGTGCCCAGGCTACCGGAACCCGCGCACGTCGGGCTTCCGGCTTACCGTCGTCGTCGATCTTCGAGCCCCGGTCCTCGGCGGATCTTGCGCCAGGCGCGCGATCGGCTGGTCAGCGGAGGGTGGAGGAGGTGACGGTGGGTGGGCGGGCGCCGAGGAAGAAGATGCCGGGGAAGCCCCTGGTCTCGAAACCCTGGCTGGGGTTGCGGCGCAGCGTGGAGCTCTCGATACGTAGGGTGCCGGTGCGGTTGTTGCTGACGAAGAAGATCGCCCCGCCGCCCTCGTTGGCCCGGTTGTCCTCGATGATCGTGCCGGCGATCCGCACCGTGAACTCGTTGCCGTCGCAGTAGATCGCGCCGCCGCTGCCGCCGCCGGGGGTGCCGGAGCGGGCCGGGTTGGCCCCGGTCCCGACCGCCCGGTTGTCGCGGAAGACGCTGTTCAGCACGGTCCAGGAGACGCCGATGCTGCTCGTCGCCGCCCCGTTGGCGCAGGTTCCGCGCTCGAAGGTGCTGTTCACCACGTACACCGGCTTGTTCTCGTACTGGCTGAGCACGCGCAGCGCCGCGCCGCCCAGGTCGGGGCCGGTGCGGTCGCAGCGGTTGCCGACGAAGCGGGAGTTGACCACCTTGAACCGCCCGCCGCGTACGAAGATCGCCCCACCTCCGCCACCCTCGGTGCGCTCACCGGTCGAGTCGCCGTCGGCGAAGGTCAGGTTCTGCACGGTGAGCTGCGGGTGGTCCTGGTTCTGGCAGTGCGAGGTGGTCCAGCCCTGGGCCTGGTCGCAGGTGTTCAGGTAGAGGATCCGGCGCTCGCCGCCGCCGCTCAGGGTGACCTTGCCGCCGCCGTCCAGCACGATCCGTGGCCCGTGCGAGTTGACCACCTTCGCGGTGGCCTTCATCCGGATGGTGACCGGGGCCGGGCCGCAGTCGAAGGTGATGATGCCGCCGGCCGCGACGGCCTTCACCACCGCGGCGGAGGTGCAGCTCGCGGCGGTGCCGGTGCCGATCGTACGGGTCGGGTGCGAGGTGTCCACCGCCCGCGCCTCCGCCGGTACCGCCGCCCGTCCGGACGGGTTGCCGGCGCGGAAGGCGGGCGTCGACGGGCTCGGCCTAGCGGTGCCGAGCCCGGTCCGGGCGCTCGGCCCGGCCGTCGGGCTGCCGGTCGGCGGGGTCGCACCGCCGGTCGCGGCGACCGCTGCCGGCGTGCCCGCACCGGCGGGCTCGCGGGCGCCGCAGGCGGGCAGCCCGGCGGTGGCGACCGCGAGGGCGATGAGGGCGACAGTGGACTTCACGCGCACCCGCCCGATGCTAGAAGCGCTCCCGCCGCCCGCACGACCTCCCACCGAATCCTTAACCCCCCGCTAAGCCCCGCGACGTGGGGCGGGTGGGGGGCGGGGTGAGGATGGGAGTCAGGCGTGGGAGAGGGCGAAGGCGGTCAGGAAGCCGAGGACGGTGATCAGGCCGACCAGCAGGTGCGCATCCTCGAACGCCTCCGGGACCATGGTGTCGGTGATCATCGCGAGGATCGCGCCGGCCGCCAGCGCGGTGATGGTGGCCAGCACCTCGGGTGGGGCACCGCCGAGCAGCGTGTACCCGGCCAGTGCCGCCACGCCGCTGACCACGGCGATCGTCGTCCAGAGCAGGAAGACGTACCGCCGGGTGCGGTTGGCCTGACGCATGCCGGCGGCGCTGGACAGCCCCTCCGGCACGTTGCTGAGGAAGACCGCGATCACCGTGACCAGGCTGACCGGCCCGCCGGCCAGCAGGCTCGCCCCGATCACCACCGACTCCGGTACGCCGTCCAGCAGCGCGCCGACCGCGATGGCCGTCCCCGAGCCGGGTTGCTCCTGTTCGGACGGCTGCTCGTCGCCGGAACGCTTGCGATGTCGGGCGCCCCGACGGGCCAGCAGGACGTTCGCCCCGGTGTACGCGAGCGCCCCGACCGCCGCCCCGATCGCGACCGGCGCCAGCCCAGCCTGCTCGTGCGCCTCGGCGATCAGCTCGAAAAACACGGCGGAGAGCAGCACACCCGCGCCGAACGCCATCACCGACGCGATGACCCGGCGCGGCACCCGGGCGAAGAACCCGGCGACCGCCCCGATCAGCAGGGCCGACCCGGCCAGCAGGCCCCAGAGTCCCGCTTGCAACCATTCCGGCACGCGCAGCACCCTACCCGCGCCCGCGAAGCGGAAACAGGGTCAGAAATCGGCGAAGAGGTACGGCAGCTCACGGGGGAAGAGCCGGCGCAGCTGGACCGCCGCGTCCGCCGGCACGTCCCCGAGTCCCCGGACGACGACGTCAGCCGGGTCGAGCACCCCGTACGCCAGGGCGGAGAGCCCGGCGGCGGTGAGCGTCGCGGTCGGCACGCTGCCCACCGCGGCGCTGTCCCCCGGCAGCACCTCCAGCTTCCCGCTGGCGCCGTCGAGCAGGTGGCTGCCGGCCAGCCAGCGGTCGCCGACCAGCTCGACGCGGACCCGCCCGGCGTCGGTCGGCAGGTCGGTGAGCGCGTCCAGGCTCAGCAGCCGGGCCATCGGAGCGGGTGAGCCCGGCCGGGACACCCGGGCCTCGACGTGCACCGCGAGGTCGGTGAGCCACAGCTCGGGCAGCTCGTCGGCGGGCAGCTGGACGCTGACCCGCTCCACCTGGTCGACGTGCCGGGCGAAGAACTGCAGCAGCGACGCCCGGGCGTACGGGTCGTCGGCGAGCAGGTCGTCCGCGAGCAGCGTGCCGCCGTGGTCGTCGATCCGGTAGGTGACCGCGCCGACGGTGCCGCCGCCGCGCACGGCGGCGAGCAGCCAGCGGTCGTCCCGGTCCCGCTGGGCGACCGCGCGGAAGTCGGGGAAGATCGCGAACCCGTGCCGCTCGCGCAGGCAGCGCTCGGTGTACGCACGCCAGGTCGGGTAGCCGGCACCGATCCGCTCCCACGTCACCTCGCCGGGCAGTTCGGCGCGGAGCAGCGGGGCCAGGTCGGCCGGGGAGAAGGTCGCGGTACGCGGGCGGGGTAGCCCGACGTACCCGAAGCGCTCGTAGAAGGAGGCGCGGAAGGGGTGGAGTGCGGTCAGCGCGTGGCCCTCGTCGCGCAGCTCGTCGAGGAGCCGGTGCAGCAGGTTGCGGACGTGGCCGCGCCGGCGCGCCAGCGGATGGGTCGCCACGCCGGCCACCCCGGCCATCGGCAGCACGCTGCCGCGCAGGTTCTGCCGCATCGGGATCGCCGTGGCGGCGGCCGCCACGGCGCCGTCCTCCTCGACCACCAGCGTCCGGTTGCCCGCGTTGTACGGCAGGTACTTGCGGAACTCGTCGACCCGGGACGCCGCCATCGGTGACGCCTCGAAGGCGTACGCCTGGAGCGGGAAGGTGGTGGTGAGGCGTTCCTCGGCGGCCAGCCGGCGGATGAGCATCAGTCCATCCCAACGCGGCCCGCCGGCCCGCGCAACCGGAATCGGCCGTCAGGTCACCGGCAGGCGCCGTAGGTGGCGGCGTCGGCGTAGCCGCGCGGTGGACGCGCCCGCCACCGCCAGGATCAGCAGGGTGGTCACCGCGACGGCGTGCAGCACGCCCCGGGTCAGGTAGCCGTCGTCGGTGTGGTCGACCGCCCAGGTGACGATCTCCCGGCTCGACCAGAACGGGGTGAGCCGGGCACCGGAACCTGCCGGGTCGATCAGCATCTGCACCGCCACCACGGTCAGCAGCAGCAGCGTCCCTTCCAGCTCGCGGGGCAGCACCGCGCCGATCAGCATGCCGAACGGCGCGGCCACCGCGACGGCGCAGAGCATCGCCCCGGCCACGCCGCCGTACCGCAGGTCCGGCCCGTCGACAGCGATGAGGGCGAAGAAGGGTACGGCGATGGCCAGCCCGACCACCCAGAGCCCGAGCATCCGGCCGAGCCAGAGGTGGTGGGCCCGGTAGCCGGCGAGCCGCAGTCGCGGCTCCAGGTCGCGGGCCGCGCCGGTGGCGAAGAGCGCGGCGGTGCTCACCGCCCAGCTGATGCCGAGCAGCAACGCGCGGACGGACTGCCCGACGTAGGCGTCCCGGCGGATCAGGTAGAAGGCGAGCGGCATGAGGAGCAGCAGCAGGAGTACGCCCCGGCGGCGCAGCAGCTCCCGCAACGTCATCTCGGCGACGGTCAGCAGCTGGTTCACGGACGGCCTCCCGGTACGGCGGGGGTCAGGTCGAGGACCAGGTCGACCCGGTCGAGCTGGTTGAGCAGGTGGGTCACCACGACGATCGCCCGGCCCTCGTCGCGCAGCCGCGACAACTCGTCCCAGAAGTTGACGTAGGTGCCCCGGTCGAAGCCCTGGTACGGCTCGTCGAGCAGCAGCACGTCGGGCTCGCTCAGGGTGGACAGCGTGAGGTTGAGCTTCTGCCGGGTGCCGCCCGACAGCCGCCGGGCGAGGACCGGCTCGTCGGGCTCCCAGCCGAGCTGACGGGCGGCGGTCCGTCCGGCCCGGCGGGCCGTTGCCCGGGCCAGGCCGCGGCCCGCCCCGACCAGCACGAAATGCTCGTCCGGGAGGAGGAAGTCCACGGTGCCGCCCTGCTGGGGGCAGTAGCCCAGCCGGCCGGCGACGGTCACCTGCCCGTCGTCCGGGGAGTCCAGGCCGGCGCAGATCCGCAGGAAGGTGCTCTTGCCGCAGCCGTTGGCCCCGACGATCGCGGCGATCTGTCCGGCCCGGACGGTCAGCCCGGCGTTCCGCAGCACGGTGCGCCGGCCGTACCGCTTGGTGATGCCTTCGGCGTGCAGCCGGACCGGGCCGGGGCAAGGCGCCGGGCGGATGCCGACGCTGTCGGCGATGACCGCGGCGTACCGGTCCGGCGCGCCGAACACCGCCCACGGGTCGCCACCGCCGTCCCGCAGGTGGCTGGCGGTCTCGGCCACCACGTGCCGGATGTCCTCGGTCGCCACCCGGCGCCGGTGCAGTTCGGCCGCGAACGCGTGCAGCCACTGGTCGGCGTTCACCCGTCGATTCCTCCCGTCACGATGGCGGTCACCGGCGCCACGAAGGTCTTCCAGTCGTGGCCGCCCCGGCTCAGGGCGGCCCGTCCGCTGTCGGTGATCTGGTAGTACTTGCGGGCCGGGCCGCCGGTCCCCTCGCGCCACTGCGCGGTGATCAGGCCGGCGCGTTGCAGGCGCAGCAGCACCGGGTAGAGGGTGCCGCCCTGGATCGGGCCGATGCCGGCCGCGTCGAGCGACTGGGCCAGTTCGTAGCCGTACGACTCGCGGTCGCGCAACAGACCGAGTACGCAGAGGTCGAGCACTCCGCGCAACCACTGACCCCGCCGCTCGATCTCCACGCGCCGAAGAGTAGCGACGCCAACTAGATGGCACAACTACCTAGTTGCTCCGGGGAATGGCCCGGAATGCCACGGGCCGCCACCCGGGGGTCAGGCCTCGGTGACGTCGGAGACGACCACCGTGACGTTGTCCGGCGCGCCGGCCTGGTGGGCGAGCTTCACCAGCTGCTCGCCGCAGTGCTGCCGGTCCTGGTACGTCGCCAGCGCCGAGGCGATGGCCGCGTCCTCCACGTAGTCGGAGAGGCCGTCGCTGCACAGCAGCAGCCGGTCGCCGGGGAACACGGTGAGCACACCGACGGCCGGTGGCGCGTCCGAGCCCTGCACGGCGCGGGTGACCAGGGAGCGCTGCGGGTGGTGGCGGGCCTGGTCGGGGGAGAGCGCGCCCTGGTCGACCAGCGCCTGCACGAAGGTGTCGTCCCGGGTGAGCTGGGTCAGCTCGTTGTCCCGCAGCAGGTAGCAGCGGGAGTCGCCGACCTGGGCGAGAACCAGGGTGTCGCCGGCGAGCAGGCCGGTGGTGAGCGTCGTACCCATGCCGTCGCGGGCCGGGTCCACGGAGATGGCGGCGCGGATGCGCTGGTTGGCGGTGCTCACCACGGCGCGCAGCGCGTCGGCGGCCTCGTCGGGGACGGTGGGCGGGGCCAACTCGTCCAGGATCCGGATGACGATCTCGCTCGCCACCTCGCCGGCGGGGAGGCCGCCCATGCCGTCGGCCACCGCCACGAGGCGGTCACCGGCGAGGGCGGAGTCCTCGTTGTTGGTCCGGACGAGGCCGACGTCGTTGAGGATGGCCGAGCGGAGGATCAGCGTCATGGGGTCAAGCTTGCCAAGAAGACCCCACCCTCGTCTCTATACACCGGGTATGGCGGAGGAAAGATCCACGTTTTCCGGTCCATCGCCGCTGTCCATGATGGTCAGGCACGCGGGTAGCGGAGCAGCAGGCTGGCCCGGACCGGCTCGTCGCCGACGGCGGCGTAGCTGTGCGGAACGTCCGAGGTCCACCGCAGGTACTCGCCCGGCCCGGCGGTCATCGGGGCGTCCGCCGGCCCGGCGCGGAGCACCCCGGCGAAGACCGTGACGTGCTCGGTCACCCCGGCCTGGTGCGCGGGGGAGAGCTGCGAGGGGCCGGGGCTGACCCGCATCCGGTACAGCTCGTACGTCGCGTCGGTGTCGGTGAACACCTCCAGCAGGGTGGCGTCCACCGCGACGCCCCGTACGCTCGGCGTCCCGGCCGGCGCGGCGAGGACGGCGGTGAGTGGCACCCCGAGCTGCGCGGTGACCGCGTACAGGGTCTCCAGGGTCGGGTTGCGGGTGCCGTTCTCCAGTCCGGAGAGGGTGGCCTTTCCCACGCCGGCCCGGCGGGCCAGCGCGGAGAGGGACAGGCCCCGCTCCTCGCGGAGGGCGCGGATCCGCCGGCCGACCTCTTCCGCAGTGTGGTCACCGGCTGGTGGGGCTGCTGCCATGGGGGCTATGGTGCTACACAATGTCGTTCCGTAAACGGAACGATGGACGGAGGTGTGGCATGCCCGGGCGACTCCAACCCGTGCTGGCCGGTGTGATCACCGCCCTGGTCGGCTTCGCCAGCTCGTTCACGGTCGTCCTCGCCGGGCTGCGGGCGGTCGGCGCGGACCAGGCGCAGGCGGCCTCCGGTCTGCTCGTACTCTGTCTCGCCACCGGCTGCTGCGCCGTCTGGCTCGGGCTGCGGCACCGACTGCCGCTCGCCATCGCCTGGTCCACTCCGGGCGCCGCGTTGCTCGTGGCCACCGGCCCGGTGCCCGGCGGCTGGCCGGCGGCCGTCGGCGCGTTCCTCATCACCGGCGTGCTGATCGCCGCCGCCGGGCTGATCCCGGCGCTCGGCCGGGCGGTCGCCGCGATCCCCGGCCCGATCGCCAGCGCCATGCTCGCCGGAGTGCTGCTGCCGCTCTGCACCGCGCCCGTCCGGGCCCTGGTCGAGGTGCCCCGGCTGGCCGGGCCCGTGGTGCTCGCCTGGCTCGTGCTGCACCGTTTCGCGCGCCGCTGGGCCGTGCCCGGCGCGCTGGCCGTGGCGGCGGTGGCCATCGCGCTCACCGCGTCCGCGCCGGCCCGGACCCACCTCGCGCCGACCGTCGCGCTGACCGCGCCGACCTGGACCGTGCCCGCCGTCATCGGGCTCGCGCTGCCGCTCTTCCTGGTCACCATGGCCGCGCAGAACGTGCCCGGGGCGGCCGTGCTCGCCGGCTACGGCTACCGGCCGCCGCTCGGCTCCGCGCTCCGGGTGACCGGGCTCGCCACCGCGCTCGGCGCGCCGGCCGGCGGGCACGCGGTGAACCTGGCCGCGATCACCGCCGCGCTGGCCGCCGGCCCGGACGCCCACCCCGACCCGGACCGACGCTGGATCGCCTCGGTCACCGCCGGGATCGGCATGGCGCTGCTCGGCCTCGGTGCCGGCGTGGCGACCGCCCTGGTGCTGCTCTCCCCGCCGATCCTGGTCGAGGCGGTGGCCGGGCTCGCGCTGCTCGGCGCGCTCGCCGGGGCGGTCTCGGCAGCCGTCGCCGAGCCGGACGCCCGGGAGGCCGCGGTGGTCACCTTCGTGGTCACCGCCGCCGGGGTGAGCCTGCTCGGCGTCGGCGGGGCGTTCTGGGGGCTGGTCGCCGGCTGGCTGATGCTCCTGCTCTTCCGCCGCCGCCCGGCGGCTGCCACCCCCGCGCCCCCGGCGCGGGAGGCCGAGCCCGACCTGGCCGGATCCCGTCGGTGATCGACTCCCCCTGCGGTATCCGGGGGCTTCGCCGCCCCGGGATGCGCCGGCATGCCGCAATCTGTGCGGGTCATCCGGTTTCGGCGGTCACTCCTCCTCGGGCAGCTCCGCGGCGGGGACGTCGAGGCGGACCGCGTCGTCGGTGACGGCGGCGATCCGGTCGGCCAGCACGTAGACCGCACCGGTGCGGGCCCACTCGGCGGCGACCTTCAGGTAGCCGGTGCGCAGCAGCCGGGCGGCCAGGTCGGCGGGGACGTCCGGCTCCTCGACCGCCGCCGACTCGATCAGCTCGTCCAGGCTGCTGCCCGGGTCGACCCCGGCCGGGGCCTGCACGGTCACCGCCGTCGGGTCGCCGCGCTGGACGAGATCCACGGTGCCGACCTCGGCGCCGGTGGAGTCGACCACCCGCATGCCGGTGGTGACCCGGGAGATGGTCCCCTGCTGCTGCGTACCGCGCTGGCTCATGCAGGCGCGGTTCCCGGACCGCCCCCGCGCTAAACGGGCGGGGCCCACCCGCCCGGCGGGCGGGGGGAGAGCTCGCGCCAGGTGTCCGACCCTTCCAGCAGCGCCCGCACCGTGTCCTCCGCCTCGTCCGCGCTGCCGTACTCGTAGAACCGGGAAACCCCCTCGGCGCCGCCGGCGCGCTGCTCGACGTGCCAGCGGTCGCCGTCCACCCGGAGGAAGACGTCCCGCCGGGCCAGCCGCCCCCATTTCCCGTTCCACCAGTGCCTGCGCTGCTCCATGGCGGGACTCTATCGAACATGTGTTCGACACGGGACGGCCCCCACGGGATTCCCATGGGGCCGTCTCGTGCCGGCTGCCTCAGCGCGCGGCGGGCGGCTCCGGTCGCCGGCCCAGCGCGTCGTCCAGCGCGCTCCGCTGGGCCGGCGTGGCCTGGTTGCCGGCCAGCAGCGCGTCCCGGATCTCGGTGAGCAGCTTGATCTCCTCGCTCGGGGCCTTCGGCGGCGGCTCCTCGCCGCGCCGACGGCGCTCGGCGAGCCTGTTCATCGGATAGACGACCAGAAAGTAGAGCACCGCTGCGGTGAGCAGGAAGGTGATGGCCGCGTTGATGAACGCGGCCCAGTCCATGAAGTTGCCCTTGCTGATCTCCCAAGCTCCGGCGAACTGATCCTCGCCGCCGCCGACCAGCTTGATGGTCGGCTTGAGGAACGAGTTGGTGAAAGCCGTGACCACGCCGGTGAACGCGGCGCCGATGACGACACCGACCGCCAGGTCGACGACGTTTCCGCGCATGATGAAGTCTTTGAAGCCCTTGAGCATCCGCTCTCCCGTGCTGTCCGGTATCTCCGTCGGGGACAACCTATGCCCCGGACGGGGCCTCCAGGAAAGCGCCGGCCTCGATCGCCGCCCGGGTCGGGTCGCCGGCCCGGATCGCCTCGACCAGCCGGCCGTGGTCGACGTACCGCTCGGGTTCCAGCGCGTCGCCCATCGCCTGCGCCACGGTGCTGCGCAGCGCGACACCGACCGAGGCGTACAGCTCGGCGAGCATGGCGTTGTGCGCGGCGGCCACCACCGCGGTGTGCAGCGCCGCGTCCGCCTCGACGAAGTCGTCCACCCGGCCGGAGCGCCAGGCGGCCTCCCGGGCGGCGAGCGCGCCGTCGAGCGCCGCCAGATCCGCCGGGGTACGCCGCAGCGCGGCGAGCCGGGCCGCCTCCACCTCGAAGGCGCGCCGCACCTCGATCACCTCGGCCATCCGGTCGTCGGTGAGCCGGCGGGCCACCACCGGGGCCAGCTCGTCGGTCGAGACCACGTACGTCCCGGAGCCCTGCCGGCACTCCAGCACCCCGGCGTGCACCAGCGCGCGGACCGCCTCGCGGACCGTGTTCCGTCCGACCCCGAGCGCGGCGACGAGCTGCGGCTCGGTCGGGATCCGCCCGCCCACCGGCCACTCGCCGCCGAGGATCCGGGCCCGGAGCTGCTCGATCGTCTGGCGTACCCGGTGGCCGCGCGGCGGCACGACGACGGAATCGACGGGGGGTGTCACCGGTTACAACTCCTGCCGAAATTCATCCCATGATTGTAGGTTCGAGGTCATGACGCCGCCACCCACGTGCACCGAGGCCCCCGCCGCCGATGCGTCGACCGTCACGCCGACCACCGACGTGACCCCCGGCCCGGCCCCCGCCGCCGCGCCGGCCCGACCGGTCGCCCCGGTCCCGGGTGGCGCGCTGGTGCTGGTCGGGATGCTGCTGGTCGCGCTGAACCTGCGCGCCGCGGTGACCAGCCTCGGCGCGCTGCTCGACGAGGTACGCGGCGGGCTGGGGCTCTCCGGCGCGATGGCCGGATTCGTCACCACGCTGCCCACCATCGCCTTCGCCGGACTCGGCGCGCTCACGCCGTGGCTGGTCCGCCGCTGGGCGGCCGCCCGGCTGCTGGTGCTGGCGATGCTCGCCCTCACCGTCGGGCAGGTGCTCCGGGTGGCCACCGACTCGGCGGCGGTGTTCGTGCTCACCAGCGCGCTCGCCCTGGCCGGCATCGCGGTGGCGAACATCCTGCTGCCGATGCTGGTCAAGCAGCACTTCCCGCACCGCACCGGACTGGTCACCGGGGCGTACACGATGGCGCTGACCGTGGGCACGACGGTGGCCTCCGCCTCGGCGGTGCCGGTGGCGCACGCCTTCGGCACCTGGCGGGCCGGGCTGGGCGTCTGGGCCGGGCTGGCCGCGGTGGCCGTACTCCCGTGGGTGCCGCCGGCGCTGCGGGCCCGCGCGGCCCGGCGGACGGCGACCGCGACGGCGGCCCCCGCCGCCCCGGCCCGGGTGCGCCCCGGCCGGACCGGGCTCGGCCGGGCCATGGCGCTCTACTTCGGGGCGCAGTCGCTCAGCGGGTACGCGATCATGGGCTGGCTGGCCCAGCTCTTCCGGGACGCCGGCTACTCCGCCCAGACCGCCGGTCTGCTGCTCGCCGGGGTGACCGCACTCGGCGTGCCGGTGGCGCTGGTCATGCCGACGCTGGCCGGCCGGCTGGGCACGCTGCGGCCGCTGGTGCTCGCGCTGACCGCCTTCTCCACGGCCGCGTACCTCGGCCTCGCCGTCGCGCCGCACGGCCCGGCGCCGCTCTGGGTGCTGCTGCTCGCCCTCGGCCAGGGCGCGTTCCCGCTGATCCTGACGACGATCGGGCTGCGCGCCCGGACCGCCGAGGGCACGGTGGCCCTCTCCGCCTTCGCGCAGAGCACCGGGTACGTCATCGCGGCGCTCGGCCCGCTGCTGGTCGGCATCCTCTACGAGGCGACCGGGGGCTGGACCGCGCCGCTCGGCTTCCTGCTGGTGGCGCTCGCCGTGCAGACGGCCGCGGGCATGATGATCGCTCGTCCCCGGCACATCGAGGACGAGCGCTGAAGGGGACGGTCAGGAGGAGGCCGGCGTGGGGTCGCCCGCGACCGCCTGCTCCACCGTCGGATAGGTGTGCAGCACCTCGACCAGGCCACTGACCTCAAGGATGCGCAGGACACCGCGCTGCGGGGCGGCCAGCCGGACCACGCCGCCGGCCTCGTCGCAGCTGTTCTTGGCGCGCACGAACACCGACAGCCCGGTCGAGTCGCAGAACGACACGTCCGCCAGGTCGAAGACGAGGCGGTTACGCCCCTTGTCCAGCAGATCAGTGATCTGGTCCTGCAACTGTGGTGCCGTCGCCATGTCCAGCTCGCCCGCGACCGACACGACGACCACGTCGCCGCGCTGTTCCGTGTGCACCGTCAAGGACATTCGCCGACCTCCTGTGTTCGGTGGAACGGTATCCCACGAACCGGGTGGTATGCAGAACGGGAGCCGACACGGGTGCCCACGATCATGTCTTTGCCGCGTGACAAGTAAGGCGTGGGGCCCGGTGATAGAGTCCGCCCGTCCAGAGTTCAGGGAGGTCACCATGGCGCTGAGCGCCGAATCGAGCGGTCGGCTCGCCCGGCTGCTGACTGAGCACGCCGATC
This sequence comes from Micromonospora mangrovicola, assembly GCF_047200535.1. Taxonomy (NCBI): domain Bacteria; kingdom Bacillati; phylum Actinomycetota; class Actinomycetes; order Micromonosporales; family Micromonosporaceae; genus Micromonospora; species Micromonospora mangrovicola. The sequence continues at coordinate 43,003 of NZ_JBJZOG010000037.1, forward strand.
GGCTGACCGTACGCTGGACGGAGATCGTCGCGGCCTCGCTGCGCGGCCGGCTCAGCCAGGCGGAACTCGCCCGCCAGATCGGCGAGCTGCACCGTAGCATGATCGACGCGCTGGGGAGCGGGCTGACCGACCTGGCCGACGAACACGGCGGCGAGCTGCGCGCCGTGCTGGCCGAGCTGTCCCGGAACCGGGCCCGGCAGGGCTTCAGCGCCACCGAGACCGCGATCAGCGTCTTCGCCCTCAAGGACGCCCTGCTCGAACTGATGGAGGAGACCCGGGACACGCAGACCCTCCGCGACTTCCTGGCCTTCACCTCACTGCTCGACCAGATGGGCCTGTTCACCTTCGAGAGCTTCGTCCGCACCCGGGAGAGCCTGATCGCCGATCAGGCGGAGCAACTCCTGGAGCTCTCCACCCCGGTGGTGAAGCTCTGGGAGGGCGTGGTCGCCGTCCCGCTGGTCGGCACGCTCGACTCGGCCCGCGCCCAGGTGGTGATGGAGCGGCTGCTCCAGACCCTGGTCGACACCAGCTCGCCGTACGCGATCATCGACATCACCGGCGTGCCGGCGGTGGACACCCAGGTCGCCCAGCACATCCTCAAGACCGTGGTGGCCGCCCGGCTGATGGGTGCCGACTGCATCATCTCCGGCATCCGGCCGCAGATCGCCCAGACCATCGTCGCCCTCGGTATCGAGTTCGGCGACATCGCCACCAAGGCGAGCCTCGCCGACGCGCTGCGCCACGTGCTGCGGCTGACCGGCGTCGAGACCACCTCCCGCCGTCCCCGCCGGGAGGGCTGATGGACCGGGTGCCGATCCTCAAGATCGGTGACATTCTGCTGGTCTCCATCCAGGTCGACATGTCCGACCAGACTGCGATCCAGTTGCAGGAGGACCTGGCCGAGCGGATCGTCGCCACCGGCAGCCACGGCGTGATCATCGACATCACGGCGCTGGACATCGTCGACTCGTTCGTCGGCCGGATGCTCTCCACCATCGCGTCCATCTCCAAGGTGCTCGACGCCGAGACGGTGGTGGTCGGCATGCGTCCCGCCGTCGCCATCACCCTGGTCGAGCTGGGTCTGTCGCTCAACGGCATCCGTACCGCGCTCAACGTCGAACGCGGCATGGAGCTGGTCGCGACGGCGCGGGACGAGTGGGACGAGGCCGACGGCGACGAGGACACCGAGACGACGGCCACGTCATGACGGCGGGCGTCGACCTGGGCGTACCGGCGATCCAGGCGATCCGTAGCGACGAGGACGTCGTCCGGGTACGGCAGCTGGTGCGTACCGCCGCGGTCGCGGCCGAGCTCTCGCTGGTCGACCAGACCAAGCTGGTCACCGCCGCGAGCGAGCTGGCGCGGAACACGTTGATCTACGGCGGTGGGGGCACCGCCGAGGTGGCCGCGGTCGACGGTCTCCGGCGCGGGATCCGCATCGTCTTCGTTGACGAGGGCCCGGGCATTCCCGACCTCGACCTGGCCCTCACCGACGGCTACACCACCGGCGGTGGCCTCGGACTCGGGCTGAGCGGCGCGCGCCGGCTGGTCGACGATTTCGACATCCGGACCACCGTCGGCGAGGGCACCCGGGTCACCATCACCAAGTGGTCCCGATGAGCGAGGACGTGGTCGCCGACCACGGCCTGTGGTTCCGGATGGAGAGCGGTGGCGGCGCCAGCGGCGTACGCCGGGCCGCCGAGCGTCTCGGCCAGCAGCTCGAGCTCGGCCCCCAGCGGGTCGCCGACCTGGCCATCGTCACCGCCGAGCTGACCAGCAACCTGGTCAAGCACGCGCAGGAGGGCTCGCTGCTGCTCCGGCCGGTGCGCCGCGCCGGCCGGGCCGGGGTGGAGCTGGTGGCGATCGACTCCGGCCCCGGCATGGCCGACCTCGCCCTGTCCTCCGTCGACGGGCACTCCACCACCGGCACCCTGGGCATCGGCCTCGGCGCCATCGTCCGGCAGACGAGCTGGTTCGACGGGTACTCGCTGCCGGGGCGGGGCACGGTGCTGGCCGTCCAGGTCTGGGACGGGCCGCCGACGGAGCCGGACTGGGCCGGCGGGCTGACCCGGCCGATCACGGGCGAGCAGGTCAGCGGGGACGGGTACGCGGTCCGGGTGGTGGAGGGCCGGCACCAGGTGCTGCTCTGCGACGGCCTCGGACACGGGCCGCTCGCGGCTGCGGCCAGCGGAGCCGCGGTCAGCGCGTTCGGGGCCGCACCGGCCGGGCCGCCGGGCAGCGTGGTGCAGCACCTGCACCGCGCCATCTCGTACACCAGAGGGGCCGCGCTGGCCGTGGCCGAACTGGATCGCGCGTCCGGCTTGCTCCGCTACGCGGGGCTCGGCAACATCGCATCCATGATCGTGGCGACGGGCGAACGGCGTCGGGGCCTGGTGTCGCTGCCCGGCATCGCCGGCCACCAGCGTCCAGTGGTGCGCGAGTACGACTACCCGTTCCCGCCCGGGGCGACCCTGGTCATGCACAGCGACGGCGTGGTCGACCGCTGGGACCTCGACGACTACCCCGGCATCGGCGGGCGTGCGCCCCTGGTGGCGGCGGCGACCCTGCTCCGGGACGCCGGGATCCGCCGCGACGACGCCTGCGTCCTGGTCGCCCGGGTGGGGCCATGACCGGCCCGTACCCGTCGGAGCCGCTGCTCCACCTCGCACTCCGGGTGGAACAGGACATCTTCCTGGTGCGGCAGCGCGGACGGGAGGTGGCCGCCGCCGTCGGGCTGGAACACCAGGATCAGGTACGCGTCGCCACCGCGCTGAGCGAGGTGGCCCGGGACCTGCTGCGCTCGGTCGACGGCGCGGACGTCACCTTCGTGCTCGACGGCGACCCGCTGTCCGGCCGGTCCGTGCTCCTGGTGGAGTTGCTTCCCGTGCGCCCACTGTCCGACGGCCGGTACGAGCCGCAGTCCGGCGCGGTGGCGCGTCTGGTGGACATGCTGGGCGTCGTGCCGCGAGGGGAGGATAGCGTCGTGAGGATGTCCCGACGTCTCCCGGCGAACGCGCCCGTGCCGACACCGGAGCGCCTCGCCGAGCTTCGCGTCGAGCTTGCCAGCAGCGCTCCGGGTACCGCCCTGGACGAGTTGGCTGCCCAGAACGCGCAGCTCATCGCCGCCCTGGACGAGGTGCGCAGCCAGCGCGACGAGCTGGAGGTGCTCAACTCGGAGCTCCAGGAGACCAATCGCGGCGTGATGGCGCTCTACAACCAGCTCACCGAGGAGCTGGAGGAGACCAACCGGGGCGTGGTGGCCCTCTACGCGGAGCTGGACGAGAAGTCCGCCCAGCTCCGTGCGGCCAGCGAGTCGAAGAGCCGGTTCCTGGCCAACGTGAGCCACGAGCTGCGCGCCCCGGTCACCGCGATCATCGGGTTGGGCCGGCTGCTGGCCGACTCCGCCTCCGACCCGCTCACCGCCGAGCAGGCCCGGCAGGTGGGTCTGATCCGGTCCTCGGCGTCCGACCTGCTCAACCTGGTCAACGAACTGCTCGACCTGGCCAAGGCCGAGTCGGGCCGGATCGAGCCGAACTGGGCCGAGGTGGACCTGCGCGGCCTTTTCGGGCAGCTCCGGGGCACCCTGCGGGCATTGGCCACCAAGTCCGAGGTCGAGCTGGTGGTGGAGGAGCCGCCGGCTCCCGCGACGGTCCGCTCCGACGAGGTGCTGCTCGCCCAGGTGCTGCGCAATCTGCTGCACAACGGCCTGAAGTTCACCGAGCGGGGCGAGGTGCGACTGCGCGCGGAACGCCGCGACGACCGCTGGTCGCTGTCGGTCTCCGACACCGGCGCCGGCATCCCGACCGAGCTGCAGGAACGGATCTTCGAGGAGTTCTACCAGGTGCCGGGCACGACCCGGGTCGGCGGCACCGGCCTCGGCCTGCCGTACGCGCGGCGGCTGGTGACGCTGCTGGGCGGGACGCTGGAGCTGTCCAGCGAGCCGGGTCGGGGCAGCACGTTCACGGTCCTCCTCCCACTGGACGGAGCCTGACCGTGGAGGGCGGCGCGGCGACCGTGTTGGTGGTCGACGACAGTCGTACCAAGCGGTACCTGCTGGTCAACTGGTTGACCCGGGCCGGCTTCACGACCGTCGAGGCGGAGAACGGTGCGGAGGCGCTGGCCCTGGTGGCCAACGACCAGATCGACCTGGTGGTGCTCGACGTCCGGCTGCCCGACATGAGCGGCTTCGAGGTCTGCGAACGGATCAAGGATGCCCACCCGGTGACGCCGGTCATCCACGTCTCGGCGCACGCGATCGACGTGGGGGACCGGGCGCAGGGGCTCACCCGGGGCGCGGACGCCTACCTGGCCGAGCCGATCGAGCCGGAGGAACTGGTCGCCACCGCCCACGCGGTGCTCCGCTACTACCAGGCCCGGCGGCGGGCGGAGCTGCTCGCCGAACGGCTGGCCGCGTTGGCCGACGCCACCGTCGAGATGCACGCCGCATCGAACTTCGTCCGGCTGCTGGAGGCGGCGGCGTCCGGTGCCGCGCAGATCTTCCGCAGCCCGGCGGCGGTGGTCGCGGAGACCTTCGACGGGGACTGCCTGGCCGGGGTGGCCACCGGCCCGGACGCCGCGCCGGCGGTGGTGCCGTGGGCGGTGGACGACGCGGGGGTGCCGACCGGCTCCACCGTCCGGGTCGACGAACCGGGCAGCTGGGGTCTGGTCGAGTGGCCGGCCGGTGACACGGTCACGGTGGCCGCCGCCCGGCTGCGCGAGGACCGGGCACCGCTCTACGTGGTGGTGCCGACCGCCACCCAGATGGTCCGTACCCCGGTGCTGGTGCAGCTCTCCCAGGCCGTCGCCTCGGCCGTGGAGGCGCAGCGCTCCTTCGACGAGGAGCACCGGATCGCGGTCACCCTCCAGCGCAGCCTGCTGCCCCGCCGGCTGCCCGAGATCACCGGCCTCGACCTGGCCGTCCGGTACGAGCCGGCGAGTGCCCAGACCGAGGTGGGGGGCGACTTCTACGAGCTGGTGATGCTCGACGGGCACCTGCTGGTGGCGGTCGGCGACGTGGCTGGTCACTCGTTGCACGCCGCGACCGTGATGGCCGAGCTGCGGCACGCGGTGCGGGCGTACGCGGTGGAGGGGCACCAGCCCGGGGCGATCCTGGAGCGCGTCAACGAGCTGATGCGCACCCTGCTCCCCAGCGAGCAGGCCACGCTCTGCCTGCTGCTGCTGCATCCCGGCAGCGGGCTGATCCGGCTGGCCAGCGCGGGGCACCTGCCGGCCCTGATCAGCCACGACGGTCGGGTGGAGTTCGTCCAGCACTCGGCCCCGCTGCTCGGGGTGCGCGCCCCCCGACCGCCGGACCTGGAGTTCGTGCTGCCGGCCGGCGCCACGCTGGTCCTCTACACCGACGGGCTGATCGAGCGCCGGGACGCCACCATCGATGACGGGTTGGCCGCGCTGAGCGTGGTCGCCGCCCGGGTGGAGCACGACCTGGACCTCTTCTGCCGGCGGCTGCTCGTCGAGCTGGCGCCGCCCGAGATCCACGACGACGTCGCGGTGGTCGCCGTCCGCCGCCGGTGATCCGGGCGTGCCTCGGCGCGGCAGGACCGTCACGCCACGTCACTGCTCGTCGGGCGCGGCCAGCGAGCGGGCGTACGCGGCGGGGGAGACCCCGGCCACCGTGGTGAACTCGCGGACCAGGTGCGCCTGGTCGGCGTACCCCAGGTCGGCGGCGACCCGCGACCAGTCGAGCGGCCCGGCGGCGGCCTGTTCGATCGCCTCCTGGAGCCGGTACCGCCGGATCACCCACTTCGGACCGACGCCGACGTGGTCCAGGAAGAGGCGTTGGAGCCGCCGGGTGGAGACGCCGTGCCGGCCGGCGAACTCGTCCACCCGCAGGACGCTCCGGTCGGTCCGGATCTCCTCGACCAGTGCCGTGGCCTCGGCGGCGAGCGGGTCCGGTGCCGGCCCCCAGGCGGTGAGCAGCTCGTCCACCCGGCGGCACCGTTCGTCGTCGGTGCCCGGGCAGACCGGCCCGGCGGCGAACGGCTCGGTGGGCGGCGTGCCGGGGGGCGGCGGCCCGGCGGCCAGCGGGCGGCGTCGGCCGGTCAGCTCGGCCACCGACCGGCGCCAGAAGGGGCGGAAGCCGCCGGGACGGAACTGCACCCCGGTGACCCGGCCGACGCCGTGCAGGGTGACGGTGAACAGGCCGAGGCCGACTCCGGCGATCTCGCCAATCTCCGGCTCGCCGTGCTGCGCCTGGAACACCACGTTGACCGCCGGGTGTGGGACCACCCGCTGGTCGAAGGGTTCCGTGAGCGCCCAGTCGGCCAGCCAGTAGTGCTCGACGTACGGGCGCAGCGCCGGTGCGGGCAGCCGGCGCCGGAAACGGACCTGCCGCCGCAGCCGGTCGGGGTCGAGGATCCCCCGGCTGTCCCGCCGTGGTTCGTGTCGCATTTTTTCAAGACCACCCTCATACGCTGGCCCTATGAGCACGAAGACTAGTGAGCTGCTGGCCGTCGCCGCGCCCCGGACGGTGGCGGTGGTCCGCGGTATTCCCGACGAGCAGCTCGACCTGCCCACCCCGTGCCCCGACTACTCCGTGCGCGATCTGCTCCGCCACGTCTACGACGTGGTGGTCAACTTCCAGTCGCTGGCCCGGCGGCAGGAGGTCGACTGGTCGGGCAAGACCGACCACCTGACCGACGGCTGGCGGGACCGCTTCGCGGCGGAGACCGGACGCCTGGTCGAGGCGTGGTCGGACCCGGCGGCGCTGGAGGGCGTCTCGGCCGGCATGGGCCTGCCCCAGGAGACGGTCGGCGAGATGGCCCTGATCGACCTCGCCGTGCACGGCTGGGACCTGGCCCGGGCCACCGGGCAGCGGTTGGAGGTCGACCCGGCGGTGCTGGCGGCGGGGCACGGTTTCATGGACCGGATGGGTGAGACCGGCCAGCAGATGGGTGCCTTCGGTGCGCCGGTACCCACCCGGGCGGACGCCACCCCGCTCGACGAGCTGCTCGCCCGGACGGGCCGTGACCCCGGCTGGACCGCCTGAGCGTTCCCGGCCCGCGCGGGTGCCGCGCGGGCCGCTCTTGACACCGCTATTCGCTCAGTGAATAGTGGCCCGGGTGTCCACTTCGCACGTCCTGCTGGGGCTGCTCGCGTCGGGCGCCCGGCACGGCTACGAGCTGAAGCGCGCCCACGACGAGCGGCTGCCCCGGGCCCGCCCGCTCGCCTTCGGGCAGGTTTACGCCACCCTCGCCCGCCTCCAGCGGGACGGCCTCGTCGTCCCCGCCGGCCAGGAACGTGAGGGCGGCCCGGACCGGACCGCCTACGCGCTCACCACCGACGGACGGGTCACCCTCGACCGGTGGCTCGCCACCGTCGAGCCGCCCATGCCGTACGTGGCGAGCACCCTCTTCGCCAAGGTGGTGGTCGCGTTGCTGGTCGCCGACGTCGACCGGGCCCGCGACTACCTGATCGCGCAGCGCGGTGCGCACACCGCGCGGCTGCGCGAGCTGACCGCGGTGAAGACCGCCCCCGCCGCCAGCCTCGACGACGTGATCGCGGCCGACTTCGCCATCGCCCACCTCGACGCCGACCTCCGGTGGCTGCAGACCACCCTGGACCGGGTCGCCGACTGGCACCGGGAGGTGCACTCGTGACGTATCTGGAAGCGCGTGGAGTGGTCCGGTCGTACGGCCCGACCCCCGCCCTGCGCGGCGTGGCCCTCGAGGTGGCGGAGGGGGAGATCGTCGCCGTCACCGGGCCCAGCGGCTGCGGCAAATCCACCCTGCTGCACTGTCTCGCCGGCATCCTCCGCCCCGACGCCGGGCAGGTCACCTGGCGGGGCGAGCGGATCGACGGGTGGTCGGAGGCGGCCCGGTCGCGGCTGCGGCGTACCGAGTTCGGAGTGCTCTTCCAGTTCGGCCAGCTGGTCGCGGAGCTGACCGCGGCGGAGAACGTCGCTCTTCCGCTGCTTCTCGCCGGCACGGGGCGGCGAGAGGCGCGGACGGCGGCGCTCGGCTGGCTGGAGCGGCTGGGCGTGGCCGAGGTCGCCGACGCCCGGCCGGGCGAGATGTCCGGCGGGCAGCAGCAGCGGTGCGCCACCGCCCGGGCCCTGATCACCGAGCCCCGCGTGCTCTTCGCCGACGAGCCCACCGGCGCGCTGGACACCCTCACCGGCGAACAGGTGCTCACCCACCTGGTCCGGCTCGCCCGGGAGCAGCGCACAGCCGTCGTGCTGGTCACCCACGAGCCGCGGATCGCCGGGTACGCCGACCGCGAGGTGACCCTGCGCGACGGGGTGGTCGACCACTCGGGCCTCGGCCTCGACGCGCCGCTGTCCGGCGGCCCCCGGTGAGGCCGGGCGCCCTGCTCCGGCTGGCCCTGGCCGGCACGCGTACGGACGGCGCCCGGGTCGCGCTGACCGCGCTGAGCGCCGCCCTGGCCACCCTCTCCGGGCTGGCCGCGCTGACCGTGCTGGCCGTCGCCAAGCCGCCCGGGGACGCTCGGGCCGAGTCCGTGCAGTACACCAACGCCCTGCTGCGGGAGCCGGGTCTGCGTCCGGGTGTGGCGATCGCGTTGCTGCTGCTCATGGTCCCGGTGCTCGGGCTGGCCGGGCAGTGCGCCCGGCTGGGCGCGCCGGCCCGGGACCGGCGGCTGGCCGCGTTCCGGCTGGCCGGGGCGACGCCGGGTCAGGTCACCTGGGTCGCCGCCGTGGAGACCGGGCTGGCCGGCCTGCTCGGCACCGGCACCGGCCTGGTGCTCCACCTGGTCGGCCGCCGGATGCTGCACCGGCCCGGCCCCGACGGTCGGCTGTCGCTGCCCACCGACGTGCGCCCGGCCCCGGTGGCGGTGGTGGCGGTGGTGGTCGGGCTGCCGCTGGTGGCGGCCCTGGTCAGCGCCGTGCTGCTGCGTCGGGTGACCACCACCCCGTTCGGCGTGGTCCGCCGGGTCCGGACCCGGGCGCCGTGGCCGTGGCCGGGCCTGCTGATCCTCGTCGGGCTCGCCATGTTCGCCAGCTTCCGACCGGTGGGGCTCTGGTACGAACGCCGGTTCGCCGAGCCGCCGTCCTGGCTGTTGCCGACGTTGCTGATCCTGGGCAGCCTGGCCGCCATGATCGGGGTGGTCGCCGGCACCGGCTGGATCTCCTACACCCTCGGCCGGGTGCTGCACCGGTACGCCCGCCGTCCCGCAGTGCTGCTCGCGGCGCGCCGGCTGACCGCCGACCCGTGGGCCGGCAGCCGGACCTTCGCCGCGCTGCTGGCGGCGCTCATCTTCGGCGCGGGGACGGCCGGCGTGCGCGCCGAGTTCCTCGCCGAGGGCGAGCTGCACCGGCGGACCGGTGGCGGGTTCGGCGCCCCGGAGGGCTTCTATCTGCGGGCGCTCGAACTGGTCGACCTGACGGTCGCGGTGGCCGTGGCGATCGCGGCCGGCGGCCTGTTGGTGGCGGTCGTCGAGCGGATCACCGCACGTCGGCGGGCCCATGCGGCACTGGTGGCCACCGGGGTGCCGCGCGGCACGATCGGTCGTTCCCTGCTCTGGCAGTCACTCGTTCCGGCGCTGCCCGCGATCGCCCTCGCGCTGACCGTCGGTTACCTGCTCGTCCGCGGCGTGTGGGGCTCGCCCAGCGGCGGCGGCTACTCGCAGGAGTTCTGCGACGCGGGAGAGCGGCTCTGCGGCGACCCGCTGACCCGGGCGCAGTACACCCGGACTGAGTGGGTCCCGAGGGTGACGGTGACGCCGGACGTACCGTGGGAGCAGCTCGGCTGGTTCGCGGCCGGCGGGCTGGCCGCGGTGCTCGCGACCGTCGGTGTCGGCCTGCTCTTCCTCCGCGCCAGCACCACCTTGGAGGAGCTGCGGACGACCTGATGTGACGGGGCGGCCGGCGCGGGCGCTGTCGAAGCGGGGAGGTCCATGACTGGGCCTCCCGAGCCCGGTTCACCGGCCGGTGCGGAACGGAACAGCGGGAGACCAGCAGCATGCAGAACCAGCCCGGCGGCGTGCCGCCGGTCTTCGTCGACCGGACCGGCCGGCGTCGCCGGCTCACCGTGATCGCTGGCACGGCCATGGGTCTCGGCCTGCTCACCAGCCTCGGCCTGATCCTCGCGGGGCTCTTCTTCCGCTCCCCGGTGCCGATCCCCGGCTGGTCCGAGACGAAGGTCCACCCGCCGATCGAGGCCGGGGTCGACGCTCCCGGCCTGCCCGGGGAGCAGGCCAGCCCGAGCCCCCGGCCCGCGCCGGCGACCAGCACGGCGGCTCCGCTGCCGTCCGCACCGACCGGCACCAGCTCGACCACCCGGACCACCACGCCGCCGGCTCCGGAGCCGTCCACCAGCACGCCGGGTCAGGGTGACGAGCACCGCAGCTCCGCCAAGCCCAGCAGGACGCCGGGCAAGCCCTGACCATGGCGAGACACGTCGCCCGCCCCGACCCCCGGGCCCACTGGATCCTGCTCCTGCTCGGCCTGCTCGTGCTGCTCGGGGCGCTGAGCTTCAACGGTCTGGTCACCCACGTCGGCGGCGGCTCCGGCCCGTCCGCGGCCGCCGCCCTCGCCGCGCCCCAGCAGCTCACCACCGGCGGCCCGGTGCTGCGGCTCGACGGCCCGACGCCCGTCGCCCGGCAGCTGCCGCCGCGTACCCTGGCGCTCACCTTCGACGACGGCCCCGACCCGCGCTGGACCCCGCAGATCCTCGACGTGCTCCGCCGGTACCACGCGCACGCCACGTTCTTCGTGGTCGGTTCCCGGGTGGACGAGCATCCCGAGCTGGTCCGGCGGATCCTCGCCGGCGGGCACGAGATCGGCTCGCACACCTTCACCCACGCGGACCTGGCCGCCGTGTCGGCCTGGCGGGCCGGCGCCGAACTCTCCTGGACCCGCAACGCGATCGCCGGAGTGACCGGCCGCGAGGTGACCCTGCTCCGGCTCCCCTTCTCCTCGACCACGGCCACCATGACCGAGCCGCAGTACCGGGCGCTGCGCGACGCCGCCGGCAGCGGCCACGTGGCGGTGCTCGCCGACCGTGACGCCCGGGACTGGGAGCGCCCGGGCGTACCGGCCATCGTCCGGGCGGCCACCCCGCAGGGCGGGGCCGGCGCGGTGGTGCTGATGCACGACGGCGGCGGGGACCGCGGCCAGACCGTGGCCGCGCTGGAGCAGCTGCTGCCCCGGCTCAGCCAGGCCGGCTACCGGTTCACCACCGTGTCGGAGGGGATCGGCGCGCCCGCATCGATGCTGCCGGCCGGCGCCGGCGCCCGGCTGAGCGGGACCGCGCTGCGCTGGGGGCAGACCGGGGCCGGCTGGCTGGCCTCGGCGATGAACCTGCTGCTCGCCGTGGCTCTGGTGCTCGGCGTGGCGCGGCTCGTGGTGCAGGTGGTCTGCGCCCAGCTGCACGTCCGCCGGGTCCGCCGGCCACCGCACGGCCGACCCGAGGTGGGCGCGCCGGTCTCGGTGATCGTGCCGGCGTACAACGAGGCCGCGAACATCGCCGCGACCGTGCGGTCGCTGATCGCCAGCGGGTATCCGAGGCTGGAGGTGATCGTGGTCGATGACGGGTCCAGCGACGGCACCGCGGACATCGTCGAGCGGATGGGCCTGCGCGGGGTACGTGTCATCCGGCAGGCCAACGCCGGCAAGCCGGCCGCGTTGAACGCCGGCATCCGGGCCGCCCGCGCGAACCTGCTGGTGCTGGTCGACGGGGACACCGTCTTCCAGCCGGACACCGTGTACCGGCTGGTCCAGGGCTTCGCCGACCCGACCGTCGGCGCGATCAGCGGCAACACCAAGGTGGCCAACCGGCGCGGGCTGCTCGGCCGCTGGCAGCACCTGGAGTACGTGATCGGCTTCAACCTCGACCGCCGGATGTACGACGTGCTCGAGTGCATGCCGACGATTCCCGGCGCGATCGGTGCGTTCCGTCGCGAGGTGCTGCTCGCCGTGGCGGGCGTGCCCGCCGACACGCTCGCCGAGGACACCGACCTGACCATGAAGGTGCTCCGGGCCGGCTGGCGGGTGGTGTACGAGGAGGGCGCGATCGCCTGGACCGAGGCGCCGTCCTCGCTGCGCCAGCTCTGGCGGCAGCGGTACCGCTGGTGCTACGGCACGATGCAGGCGATGTGGAAGCACCGGCATGCGCTGGGCGAGCCGGGGGCGGGCGGGAAGCTGGGCCGGCGGGGCCTGCCGTACCTGACCGTGTTCCAGATCCTGCTGCCGCTGACTGCGCCGGCCGTCGACGTCTTCGCCCTCTACGGGCTGTTCTTCCTGCCCTGGTCGTCGCTCGTGCTGGCCTGGGTGGGACTGCTCCTGCTGCAGGGGTTCACCGCCGCGTACGCGCTGTGGCTGGACCGGGAGCGGTACGGTCCGCTATGGACGCTGCCGCTCCAGCAGCTCGTCTACCGGCAGGTGATGTACCTGGTGGTGGTGCAGTCGGTGGTCACCGCGGTGATCGGCAACCGGTTGCGCTGGCAGCGGATGGCCCGCACCGGCGGCGCCGCCGCCCTGGTCGGCGCCGAACCCACACCACGCTGACCCCGCCCCGTCGGCTGGCGGGGGCGGCGCCGGGCCAGCCGGGGGCGGTGTCGGGCCGGCCGGGGGCGGTGTCGGGCCGGCCGGGGGCGGTGTCGGCGAGTTGCCGCATCCCGGGGCTTGCCGGGTCGGGGGAGGCCCGACATACGGCATCTCGCGGACGGAGCAACGGCGCGGCGGGCCGGGCTCGGATCAGCGGCCACCGAAGAGGCCGACGGACCAGGACAGGCCGAGACCGAGGACTGCCGAGCAGCAGCAGACCAGCAGGGCGGCGGCGACCACCGCGAGGATCACCCAGGTCGGCCCGCGCCGGGCCGCCCCTGCCTCCGCTTCCACCGCCGGTACGTCCGCGTCCGTCGACGCCTGGTCGTCCTCGCTCATCCGGCGGAGTCTAGGGCCGGTCGCGGCAAGATCACGCTCAATCAGGGCTGTGGTGTCGTTCCACGCGGACAGTTTCCCGGATCGAGCACGATCATGGAGCGGGTCCGGCCTGGTACCGCGCGGGCGGCGGAGGTGGTCGGGGCCGGGCAGGATGGGGCAATGGAGCTGATCTCGATCGTCGACGTCCGGGTCGCCGCCGAAGACATCGCCGGGACGGTCGTGCGCACCCCGTTGCTACCGACGCTCTGGGACGAGGAGCTGTGGCTCAAGCCGGAGAATCTGCAGCCGGTGGGGTCGTTCAAGCTGCGCGGGGCGACCCACGCGGTGGCCCGGCTCGACCCGGCCGCCCGGACCCGGGGCGTGGTGACCCACTCCTCGGGCAACCACGGCCAGGCCCTCGCCTACGCGGCCCGGTCCTTCGGCGCACCCTGCACGGTGGTCGTCCCCGAGGGCGCGCCGCAGGTGAAGGTGGACCGGATCCGGGCGCTCGGCGCCGAGGTGCGGCTCGTCCCGCCGGCCCGCCGGCTGGTCGAGGCGGAGCGGATCGTCGCCGCCACCGGGGCCGCGCTGGTGCCGCCCTTCGACCACCCGCACATCATCGCCGGGCAGGGCACCATCGGGCTGGAGATCGTCGCCGACCTGCCCGAGGTGGACGTGGTGCTGGTGCCGGTGGGTGGTGGCGGGCTCTCCTCGGGCGTGGCCACCGCGGTGCGGGCGCTGCGCCCGTCCGCCACGCTGATCGGGGTCGAGCCGGAGCTGGCTGCCGATGCCCGGGACTCCCTCGCCGCCGGTGCGGTGGTGGTCTGGGACGTCGAGCGGACCTACCGCACCAGCGCGGACGGGCTGCGTACCAACCTGTCCGCGCTGACCCTCGCCCATCTGCGGGAGCGGTTGGACCGCATCGTCACGGTCACCGAGGGCGAGATCGCCGCGGCGCAGGGCCGGCTGGTCCGCGGGGCCCGGCTGGTGGCCGAGCCGAGCGGCGCGGTCGCACTGGCGGCCCGCCTGTTCCACCGCGACGAACTGCCCGCGGGCCGGACGGTCGCCGTGGTGAGCGGCGGCAACGCCGACCCGGCGGCGCTCGCCGCCGCGCTCACCGCCGGTGGCCAGCAGGCCCCCTGCTGACCACCAGCGGCGTCGACAGGGGCCCCGCCCCGCCCCGCAGCTCAGGCGCGGCCGAGGCGATCCAGGATCCAGGCGTTGATGAACGCCTCCTCGCGCCAGGCGTCGTACCGGCCGCTGGGGCCGCCGTGCCCGGCGCCCATCTCGGTCTTGAGCAGATAGTCGCCCTGCGGCGCGACGGCCCGCAGCCGGGCGACCCACTTGGCCGGCTCGTGGTACAGCACCCGGGTGTCGTTCAGGCTGGTCACCGCGAGGATCGCGGGGTAGTCGACGGCCTGGACGTTCTCGTACGGGGTGTACGACTTCATGTACGCGTACATCTCGGGATCGTCGAGGGGGTTCCCCCACTCCTCCCACTCGGTGACGGTGAGCGGCAGCGACGGGTCGAGAATCGAGGTGAGCGCGTCGACGAACGGCACCTGCGCGACGATCCCGGCGAAGGCGTCCGGGGCGAGGTTGGCCACCGCGCCCATCAGCAGGCCGCCGGCCGAGGCGCCCCGGGCGACCAGCCGGTCGCTGCCGGTCCAGCCGGCCTTGACCAGGTGCCGGGCGCAGGCCACGAAGTCGGTGAAGGTGTTCTTCTTGGCCAGCAGCTTGCCCTCGTCGTACCAGCGCCGGCCCAGCTCACCGCCGCCGCGGATGTGCGCGACGGCGAAGATGACGCCCCGGTCGAGCAGGCTGAGCCGGGCGATGGAGAACCACGGGTCGATGCTCGCCTCGTACGAGCCGTAGCCGTAGATGACGCAGGGGGCGGAGCCGTCGCGAGGGGTGCCGGTCCGGCAGACCAGCGAGATCGGCACCCGGGTGCCGTCGTCGGCGAGCGCCCAGTCCCGGTGCTGCTCGTAGTCGGCCGGGTCGTACGCCCGCCCGTCCGGCCCGGGGCGGACCGGCTTCTGCCGGCGCAGCACCATCTGCCGGGTCACCAGGTCGTAGTCGTAGACGGAGTCCGGGGTGACCAGCGACGTGTAGCGCAGTCGCAGCTCGGTGGTGCGGTACTCCGGGTTGGCGTCCAGCCCGACGCTGTAGAGCGGCTCGGGGAAGTCGATGTCGTACGCGTCGCCGCCACCGATCGGCAGCACCCGCAACCCGGTCAGCCCGTTGCTGCGCAGCGAGATGACCAGATGGTTCTCGAACGCGTCGACCGCCTCCAGCCGGGTCCCGGGGGTGTGCGGGATCAGCGGGGTCCAGTCGCCCGGCGCGTCCGCCGAGGTGTAGGCCAGCGCGAAGTCCTCCGCGCCGTCGTTGTGCAGGATCAGGAAGCGGTGCCCGTGGTGCTCCACCGCGTACTCGACCCCCTGCCGGCGGGGGGCGATGATCGCCGGCTCACCGGTCGGGTTGGCGGCCGGGACCACCCGCACCTCGCTGGTGATCTTGCTGTGGATGTCGATGACCACGAACCGCTCGGAGCGGGTCAGCTCGACGCCCACCCAGAACCGCTCGTCGTCCTCCTGGTGGACCACCACGTCCTCGCTCGACGGGGTGCCGACGGCGTGCCGCCAGACCCGGTTCGGCCGCCACGCGTCGTCGACGGTGACGTAGAAGAGGGTGGAGGCGTCGGTGGACCAGGCGGTGCCGTAGAAGGTGTCGGGGATCTCGTCGGGCAGCGCCTCGCCGGTGCTCAGGTCCTTGATCCGCAGGGTGAACCGCTCGTCGCCGGAGAAGTCCGTCGAGTACGCCAGCCAGCGCCCGTCGGGGCTGACGTCGAACGCCCCGAGCGCGAAGAAGTCGTGTCCCTCGGCGAGCTGGTTGCCGTCGAGCAGCACCTCCTCGCCGTCGAGCGGTGCGCCGTCCGCGCTGACCGGGGGCGCCGTCTCGCCGTCGTGGACGGCCCGGCGGCACTGCACGCCGTACTGCTGCCCCTCGACGGTGCGGGTGTAGTACCAGTAACCGTCCTTGCGGGTGGGCACCGACAGGTCGGTCTCCTGGGTGCGCCGGCGGGTCTCCTCGAACAGGTTCGCGCGCAACTGCTCCAGGTGGGCGGTGCGCGCCTCGGTGTACGCGTTCTCCGCCGTCAGGTAGGCGATCGTCTCGGGGTCGTCCTTGGTGGCGAGCCAGCCGTACTCGTCGACGACGGTGTCGCCGTGGTGGGTGCGCTCGCTCGGGACGCGCTTGGCCACGGGCACAGGGGTCTCGGTGGTCACGGCGTCACGTTACCGGCCGGGGCGCCGCCGCCGGGCGGGCGCGCCACGACCGGTCGCCGCGACACGCCACCAGCTCTTTCGAACATGTGTACGATAACCGCCATGGCGGCTGCAGCGAGTTCCACCAATCGACCCGGAGCCCTGGAGATAACCCGGCGACTGGCGGGGATCTGCGGCCCGCCGTTCGCCCGCTTCGCCGGCGCGGCCGACGAGGTGGCCGGCCGGACGGCCCGCTGGGTGGCGGTGCCGGGCGGTCCGCGTGCCGCCGCCGAGGTGTTGCGGTTGGCCGCGGCGCACGGCCTAACCGTGGTGCCGCGCGGTGCCGGCACCAAGATCGACTGGGGCGCCGCCCCGGAGCAGGTCGACATCATGCTCGACACCGGCCGGCTCGCCGGCGTCTGGCACGAGCCGCAGGGGACGGCGCTGGCCGAGGTCGGGGCCGGCACTCCGCTGCGGGCGGTGCAGTCGGCCCTGGAACGCTCCGGCCGACGGCTGCCGATCGACGCACCCTCTCCGGGCGCGACCCTGGGCGGGGTGCTCGCCGCCGACGAGACCGGCCCGCTCCGGCACCGGCACGGGACCCCGTGCGCCCAACTCGTCGGCGTGCGCTACCTGGACGCCGAGGGTGAGCTGGTCAGCCTGGGCGAGGCCGGCACCGCGCAGCTGGGCCGGGCGGCGCCGGCCGCGACCGGCGCGGCGCATCGCGGCGCGGCGGCGGCCTTCGGCCGGAGCGACCTGCCGGGGCTGGACCTGGCGCGGCTGCTCTGCGGCTCCCAGGGCGGCCTCGGGGTGCTGGTCTCGGCCACCCTGCGGGTGCAGGCAATGCCGGCCGGCCGGGTCTGGGTGTCCCGCCCGGTGTGGACCCCGCTGGAGGTGCACGACCTGGTCCGGGCGGTGCTCGCCGCCGGGTTGGACCCGGCGGCCGTCGAGCTGGACCTGCCGGTGCCGTTGCCGTTGCCGCGTCGGCGGGTGCACCCGGCGCACCCCTCGGTGGTCCACCGTCCCGACCATCCGGCGGTCACCGGGCGGTCGACCCGGCCGGCCGCCGCGGGCAGCCTGGTGGTGCTGCTCGAGGGCGGCCCGGCCCATGTCGCGGAGCGGGCGGGTCGCCTGGTTGAGTTGCTCGGCGACGAGGCGGCCGTGAGCCACGCCGCGCCCGAGTGGTGGGGGCGCTACCCGTTCGGACCGGGAGACACCGCACTGCGGGTCGAGGTGCCCATCAACGACCTGCACGCGGCGGTCTACGCGCTGCGCGACGCGGCCGGGGCCCCGGTGCCGGTCCGGGGCTCCGCGGGGGTCGGCGTGGTGCACGCGGCGCTGCCCGGCTCGCTGCCGCCGGAGCGGGTGGCGCAGATCCTGGCCGCCGTCCGGGGGGTCCTCGTGGCTCGGCAGGGCCGGTGCGTCGTGGTCTCCGCGCCCGGCGCGGTCCGCCGGGCGGTCGACCTGTGGGGCGAGCTGCCGACCCTGTCCCGCCTCCGCGCCGCCAAGGCCCATTTCGACCCGAGCCACCGCCTGGCCCCCGGCCGCCTCCCCGGCGGCCTCTGACCCCCGCGGCCTCACCGCCCCCACTGCGGCCTCATTCACGGAATGAGTGCTCATCCGCTGACGAATAGCCACTTTTTCCGTGAAGTGGCGCGGACGGGGGTGGGGGTGGGAGGGGAGGGGTCAGAGGGCGTCGTTGCGGAGGACCAGGACAGCGATGTCGTCGCGTGGGGGTTCGACCGAGAAGCCGATCGCGGCGGCGCGGAGCCGGGCCGCCACCACGTCGGCGGAGTAGCCGGCGAGCGGGGCCGCCGACTCGCGCAGCCGCTCGATGCCGAAGAGTTCCCGGCCGCGCCGCCGCTCGGTGACCCCGTCCGTGTAGAAGATCAGCGCGTCGCCCGGCGCGAGCGGGATCTCCGCGGTCGGCGTGGCGATCGAGTCGAGCAGACCCAGCGCGGTGCCCCCCGTGCCGACGAAGGCGGCGCCGCCGGTGCCGCGCAGCAGCACCGGACGGTCGTGCCCGGCAAGGTGCAGCGAGACCTCGAGCTGCCGGTCCTCGCCCGGCCCGACCGCCGCCAGCGCGAGCGTGCAGTACCGGCCGCCACCCCGCTCGACCAGCGTCTCGTTCAGCCGGATCAGCACCTCCGGCAGCGGCTTGCCGTCCCCGACCAGCACCCGGATCACGTCCCGCACCAGGCCGGTCACCGCCGCCGCCTGCACACCCTTGCCGGAGACGTCCCCGATGACCACCAGCCAGCGGCCGTCCGGGAGCGGCACCACGTCGTAGAAGTCGCCGCCGACCTCGGCGTCGTCGCCGGTCGGGACGTACTCGGCGGCGAAACCGATGCCCTCGACCACCGGGAGCACCGGTGGCAGCAGCGACTTTTGCAGGGTCTGGGCGACCCGGCGCCGCTCGGCGTGGATCCGGGCGTTCTCGATGGCCAGCGCGGCCCGCCGGGCCACGTCCTCCAGCACCGACACCTCGTCCGGGTCGTGCCGGTGCCGCTGGTGGCGGCCCACCGCCAGGGTGCCGAGCCGCTGCGCCCGCGCGATCAGCGGTACGGCGAAGCCCTCCACCGGCCCGCCCAGCGGCACCTGCGCCGCGCTCCGGGACGCCTCCCGCAGCCGGGCCTGGATCGAGTCCGGCCCGGTCTCCCGGAGCACCCGGTGCAGCTGCGGCAGCATCGCCTCCTCCGCGTGGCTGGCCGCGGCCAGCCGGAGCCGGCCCCACTCGTCGGTGGTGTGCACCGCGCACCACTGACCGAGCCGAGGCACCACCAGTTGCGGGATGAGCGCCATGGTCAGCTCGACGTCGAGGGACTGGGCGAGCAGCTCGCTCGCCTCGGCGAGAAAGGTCAGCCAGGCCGACCGCCGGATGTCCGCCCGACGCAGCCGGTCGTTCTCCAAGTGCAGCGAGAGCCGCTCGGCGGCCAGCACGGCCAGCGGCCGGGCGTACGCCGAGGGGGCCGCGTCCAGCTCCAGTTCACCGGCGTACGGCCGGTGCACGGCGAGCGGCACCCGAAGCAGCTCGTTGCCCTCCCGCGGATGGCGGCCGTAACGGGCCAGCACCTGGACGCTCTGCCCGTCGCCCCGGTCCAGCCGGACCACACCACCGGCCGCGCCCACCATCTCGGCGAGCCGGGTCAGCAGGTCGGCGGCGAACTCCGGCAGCGGGTCGTCGGCGTACGGGTCGGGGGTGGTCTGCATCAGCTCGCTCATCGCGGCGGCGCTCGGCGTGGTCTCGCCGACGGTGTCCGGGACGGCGACCGCCGTGCGGGGCTCGACCGGACCCGGTGCCACGTCGGGGCGGTCGAGCCGGAACCAGACCCCCTTGCCGGTGGGCAGGTAGGTGGTGCCCCACCGGCTGGCGAAGTGGTCGACCAGCAGCAGCCCCCGACCGCGCTCGGCCACCTCGGTGATCTCCGAGGCGTCGTTGCGGACGCCGACCACCAGCTCCTCGACCGGCCCGGAGGCGAAGTCGGTGACCGTCACGGTCAGTCCCGTCTCGTCCGCCGCGACCTCGATGTCCAGTTCGGTGCGGGCGTGCTCGACGGCGTTGGTGGTGAGTTCGGTGGTGAGCAGCAGCGCCTCGTTGACCAACCCGGACAACCCGGCTTCGGCGAGCACGGACCGGACCAGTGCCCGGGCGGCGGCGGGGGTACGCCGGTCGGCGGGAAGCCGGACGCACCGGACGTGTTCGTCCGAGCCGCCGTTCTTCGCCGGCTCCACCTCCGCTGACACCTTCGTATCCTCCACCGCCGCCACCCCGGGTGCCAAGCGCTCCGTCGATCGGGCCGGACCGGAGCGACGCGCGGGCATGGTGGGTGTACGCAGGCCGAGCCCTCGACGTGGCGCGGGCACAATGATGGGATGGCGGCGTGTCGGCACGTGCCGGTTGGCCCCGAGCTGAGCGAGGAATGATGACCACGGCGAAACAATCGGTAGCCGCGGACGACCACGAGGTGCTCCTCGGTGAACTGGTGGAGGCGCTGCGGCGGGTCCACCACGGCGACCTGAAGGTCCGGCTGCCCCGACGGGCGGGTCTGGCCGGCGAGGTGGCCGACGCCTTCAACGACGTCGTGTCGCTCCAGGAGCGGCGGCACCTGGACCTGCGCCGGATCAGCCGGGTCGTCGGCCGGGAGGGCCGGCTCACCGAGCGCCTCGACGATGAGGGCCTGGACGGCTCGTGGGCGGAGGGGCAGCGGGCGATCAACTCGCTGATCGACGACCTGGGCCGGCCGACCACCGAGATCGCCCGGGTCATTTTGGCGGTGGCCGACGGCGACCTGTCCCAGCACATGGCGCTGGAGATCGACGGCCGCCCGCTGCGCGGCGAGTACCTGCGGATCGGCCGCACGGTCAACACGATGGTCGACCAGCTGTCGTCGTTCGCCGACGAGGTGACCCGGGTGGCTCGCGAGGTGGGCACCGAGGGCAAGCTGGGCGGCCAGGCCGACGTACGCGGGGTCGCGGGCACCTGGAAGGACCTCACCGACTCGGTGAACACCATGGCCTCCAACCTGACCGGCCAGGTGCGGTCGATCTCCCAGGTGGCCACGGCGGTGGCCAAGGGCGACCTGTCGCAGAAGATCACGGTCGGGGCGCGCGGCGAGGTGGCCGAGCTGGCCGACACGATGAACTCGCTCACCGACACGCTGCGGCTCTTCGCCGAGCAGGTGACCCGGGTGGCCCGCGAGGTGGGCACGGAGGGCAAGCTGGGCGGCCAGGCCGAGGTGCCGGGTGTGGCCGGCACCTGGAAGGACCTCACCGACAGCGTCAACTCGATGGCGTCGAACCTCACCGCGCAGGTGCGCAACATCGCCCAGGTCTCCACCGCGGTGGCCCGGGGCGACCTCTCCCAGAAGATCACCGTGGCCGCCCAGGGCGAGATCCTGGAGCTCAAGG